>URCK01000036.1 GCA_900546295.1 uncultured Eubacteriales bacterium
CGAACCCGGTTTTCAGCGTCTACCGCTTTTGACAATGTTGTCTGAAGCGCTTTAGAGCAGTCCACTGTGATCGGGTTCGGCCATATTGCCGAACCCGATTTTTACACTCACTTTCCGGCAATGCTGCCGAGAAGTTCCCGCCCGCAGGCGGCATGGGGGACTGGGGATTACCACAGCAAGCGCGTTTGTCATACAAATGCTATGCTTGCGTCAATGCCGCCTCCTATGGCGACGAGGCCCTCTGCACAGACCTGCATGCCCCCACTTGTCAAAGCGCCGGAATAAGCAGAAAAGACTTGAACCACCGCCCCACCAGAGAGTTAACATCACCGCCAACAGGTTCTCGGAGGGAGGTGCCTGCGGTTGGTGGCAGCCTTACAATATGTTTGCTGAAAACATTTGAAGGAGGCTGATTTTATGGAATACGGTTACGCGAGAGTTTCCACAAAGGAGCAGAATGAGCAGCGGCAGATCATTGCACTGGAAGAGTTTGGACTGAATTTGAGGCAAATTTTCATAGACAAGCAGTCAGGCAAGAATTTTGAGCGTGCGAATTACCAACGGTTAACTCGCAGGTTGAAAGAGGGTGATACCCTTGTGGTCAAGAGCATTGACCGCCTGGGCCGAAATTACAATGAGATTCTGGAGCAATGGCGGATCATCACCAAGGAGAAGCGCGCAGCCATCGTGGTGCTGGATATGCCCCTGCTGGATACCCGGAAGAACCGGGATCTCACCGGGACCCTGATCGCCGACATTGTCCTGCAGCTGCTCAGCTATGTGGCCCAGACGGAGCGGGAGTTCATCCGGCAGCGTCAGGCGGAGGGCATCGCCGTGGCGAAAGCGCAGGGCGTGCGTTTTGGGCGTCCGCCGCTGGCGCAGCCGAAGGAGTTCCCCGCCGTGCATCAGGCGTGGCTGAAAAAGGAGATCTCCGCACGGGAGGCCGCACGGAGATTAAGCGTTACCCACAAAACATTTCTCAGATGGGCGCATGAACTGTAAAAAATGGTGAGGGAAGTACAGGTTTGTCACCACCGTCAAAAGTCGCAGTTTACTGCGGCTTTTATTATATCACAGGGCGATTCTACCCGCAACAGCTATGTGGGCACAACCTGTACTATAGGCCCCAGCGCTTGTCCTGCCCTGTCTGGCTCGACCCTAAAACAGCTGTCGCCCTGTGGCGAAAAGAAACCTGCTCTCCGATAAAAGCTCAGCGGCTCTGTGTTCGGAACTGCTTTTATATAATCATTTTAGAGGAGGAATCTTATGAAACGAAGGATTTTGTCATCTTTGATGGCGCTTGTGCTGGTGTTCGGGCTTCTGCCCGCAACAGCCTTTGCCGAGGGAGAAACACCGGACGCGGAACCTGAAGTGACCGCTGTCGAGGCTCCGTCCGCGGAAGAAGGGGAGACGCAGCTGGCTGCTCCCAAGGTAAAAATCGGTGACTCGGAGTATAAAACTCTTGATAAGGCTTTGAAAGATGCGCAGGATGGCGCTACCATCCAATTGGGAGAAGGTAACTATGCAACATATATTGCGGAAAAGCAACCCAATTACAGTGGAAAGAACCTA
This sequence comes from uncultured Eubacteriales bacterium, assembly GCA_900546295.1. GTDB lineage: Bacteria > Bacillota > Clostridia > Oscillospirales > Oscillospiraceae > Hominicoprocola. The sequence continues at coordinate 1,573 of URCK01000036.1, forward strand.
ACCTTTGAAGGCAAGGGGAATAAGACTGTATGGCAGATTGGTGCGAAGAATCCGAATCCAGATCTACTCGGTACAGAATATAATGGTGACTACAGTTTTGATGGGCGCGGAACAGTGAAAGAAGAAACCGTTACCTTTAGGAACATAAACTTTTATGTTGGAACTGAGAATTACTTGGGTTTCATCGGTATTGACAACTTTGTTCTTGAAAACTGCACAGTAAACGGGATAATGACTTACGGCGGTACAAAAACTGCCAAATATGAAGGCGTAGTATTCAATGCGCCAACTTACGCCAAAAATAAAAAAATTGACTATAGCTTCTACTCTATAGATGGTGATGTCGTTACCTTTAAGGATTGCACCTTTAACGGTGATGGAAAATTCATCAATGTGTATACTCATTATGAGGAAAATGATGTAATAAAAACCATCAATTTTGATAGCTGCACTGTCAATTCCACAGGGAATAACAAGCAACCGCTCAATATAAAAAACGGTGACTCTACAAGAGATACCAAGCGGACAGTCAATTGGACGATTAATATCTCTGGCAAAAATACATTTACCAGCGAAACCACGGAGGAAAATAAGCCGGTCAATGCTACCACCTGTTCAAGATGGTTCTCCGTCCAAAAGAGTTCTTCTAATCCAGAAAGGGATAAACTCGTCACCGTTAACATCGACGGAGAAACCGTTTGGAAAGACGGCGAGATGGTCAGCCATGCAATCGATACCGCCAATGATAAGTACACCGACGGCTACAAGGACAATGCGTTTGATGTAGCTTACGGCGAGTGGGAAAAGAAACCGGACGGCACCAAAACCCGCACCGTAACCAAAACCTGCAACTACTGCGGCTATCAGGAAAAAACAACGCAAAACGCAGAAGCCGACCCCATCGACTGGGACGTCTCCAAGTCCAAGACCGCCACGCAGCTGAATACGAACACCTGGACCTCTGACGTGACCCTGTCCCTGCCCAGCGCGGAAGAAAATCTGGCATCGGATGTGGTGTTCGTGCTGGACAAGTCACAATGCCGCAACGCATCCGCGACAGCTGCGCAGGAGTTGGTGTCCCAGCTGCTTGCACAGCAGGAGTTGGAAAAAGCCACACTGAAAGTCGGTGTGGTTGCCTTTGGCGGAACAGCAATCGTTGTTCGTGATCTGGAAAAGATAACGGATGCGGCGGATCTTACTGCCGCAGTGACCGATGGAAATATTCGGGGCCTGCACGGCACCAATATTCAGGCCGGTCTGATCGAAGCCGATAAGATGCTTTCCAAAGACACAGAGGTTTCCGATAATAGAAAGTATGTCATTTTGATTTCCGACGGACATACCTATGAGTTCTCCAAGGAAGGTGAATATGGCGAGTATATCGATGGTGCGGCCGAGTTTAAGGGCTTGAAAACCTATGGCATTTACAGTGAGACTGATTTGTACGCCTATGCCTATGGCATCAGTTATACCATCCACAGCCTGCATGATCAGTACTATACCGGAGATTACAACCCGGATGGTACTTATAAGGGGGACTGGCGCGGAAATTATTTGACGGATGACAAATATAAGACCGGTACACCGGGAAATTCCGACGAGGTCGGGAACGTCTACGAGATGCCCTATGGTACCTGGGATAAGTATCTGGCTCACATTACCGAAGTTGTCAAAGCGGATGACGGCAAGTATGATGTGCAGTTGACTTATGATGGCGGTGACTACGGATATCAGTGCATCGGCAAAGGCAACACTAAGGCAGACCGTGCTGCTTTGGCGGATGGAATTCTTGGCAAAGATAACTACATCAAGTGCGGCTTGGATGCAGACGGAAAGGACAATCAGCTGATGCATGCCAGCGGCGTTGACCGCGCTGTTTACGAAGCGTACACAAAGTATGCTTCCATGGCTGAAAAGTATCATTGCTATCCGATCTATGTGAATAGAGCAGGGGCATATGACAGAGCCATGACTACGCAGGATTATGGCTATCAGCTGATGCACGCGCTGGGAACGATCAGCAATAACACCGGTACGGATGTTAGTGTACCGAATGCTCCAGTCGCCGAGAACATCGATAACGAAAAGTTTAACGGAATCTTCAATGGCATCAAAAACGACATCCTCTACGCCGTCAGCGCCGGTTCCAAGGTGACCGATACCATCGGTGAGAAGTTTACCCTCTACGATGTGAAAAGCTTCACCCTGAAGGTCGGGGGAACCGATGTCACCGGCACGGTGAACGGAAATACCGTGAACTTTGGTAACTCGAAGTTTGACGGCAGCTATCCTTACACCGTTACCTACACCCCGGCAACCAAGACCTTCGTCTGGACCATCAATGAGGACGTCTCCAACTTCGCGCCGGTCCAGCTGACCTATACCGTCAAGCTGAGCACCCCCGAAACCACGCCGGGTACTTACGGTGTGGAGAATCTGAATGGCGAAAAACCGCTTTCTGGTGCAGAGGCAGAAAAGGCCCTGTTCACCAACGAGAGCGCCGTTCTGAACGCAAAGAACAGCGCCGGTGTGCCGGTGGAAGAGCAGGTATTCCCGAAGCCCTCTGTTTCCTACACCATTTCCAGCGGCACCGGCGGCGATGACGGCGATGATGACGATTACTTCTTCGCCATTCAGAAGGTGGACGCACAGGACGGCCACGCCCTGAACGGCGCGAAGTTCGGATTGTATCTGGACGGGAAGCAGGTTGCCACGGCAACTTCCAACCGCAGCGGCATCGCAATGTTCCGGGTTAATGAAAGCGATTACCGGAAGATCAATGCCAATAGCGAGCTGTACTATCAGGAGCTGACCGCTCCCGAGGGGTACGTTGTGAGCGGCGGTAAGATCGGTATGGAAAAGGATGACCTGACCACCAATCGGACCACGGCGGAGAAGAAGGCCGAGACGGTGCGGAACTACCGCGGCACCACGCCTGATCTGCTGAATGACAGCGACCACTTCGCCTACGTCATCGGCTACAAGGACGGCAACGTCCGGCCCTACGGCCTGATTTCCCGTGCGGAGACCACCACCATTTTCTTCCGCCTGCTGAAGGATTCCGTCCGTGACGGCAATCTGCTCACCAGCAACACCTACACCGACGTGGCGGACGATTACTGGGCCAACACCGCCATCTCCACCATGACCGGCCTGGGCATCGTGCAGGGCCGCAGCACCACGACCTTCGACCCCAAGGCGCCCATTACCCGTGCTCAGTTTGCAGCCATCTGCGCCCGGTTCGACACCGGCAAGAGCAGCGGCGAGCAGACCTTCTCCGATATTCAGGGTCACTGGGCGGAGAAGTATATTGAGCGGGCCGCGGAGCTGGGCTGGATCAAGGGCTTCGAGGACGGCACCTTCCGTCCTGATACCTACATCACCCGCGCACAGGCCATGACCATGATCAATCGTGTGCTGAACCGCATCCCCGAGGATGAAAGCGATCTGCTGCCCGGCATGAACGTCTGGCCGGACTGCAACCCCGGCGACTGGTTCTATCTGGCGGTTCAGGAGGCCACCAATTCTCACGACTTTGAGCACAAGGCCGGCAACTACGAGACTTGGACCAGCCTGAACGAGGATCCCGACTGGACTCGGTACGAGCACTGATATTTGACATAATTTTCAGAAATACACATATCGGTTGCTTCTTCTAAATAAAAGCACAAGCGACGCACCAAATCTGGTGCGTCGCTTGTGCTTTTGCCTTGCTCTAAACGACTCTTTTAAATGTTGCCCTTATGCGGGGTTGCCTTGAGCATCCCTTTCCTTTTTATTTGTCAATGCTTGCCATGTGCTCAAGCAGGCGGACGACCATGCTGGAATAACCCCATTCATTGTCGTACCAGGAGATCAGCTTGACGAAGTTATCGTCGAGCATGATGCCGGCGGTCTCGTCGAAGATGCTCGGGTGCGGATTGGCGACGAGGTCCTGAGAGACGATCTGGTCGCGCGTGTAAGCGAGGATGCCCTTGAGGGAGCCTTCGCTTGCGCGGTGGATGGCCTCGCAGATCTCCTGATAGGTGGCGGGCTTCTTGAGCTGCGCGGTCAGATCGACGACGGAAACGTCAGCCGTGGGAACGCGGAAGCTCATACCGGTCATCTTGCCCTTGAGCGCGGGAATGACCTTGCCGACGGCCTTGGCAGCACCTGTGGAGGAGGGGATGATGTTGTTGTAGACCGAGCGGCCCGTGCGCCAGTCGCTGCCGCCGCGCCCGTCGACCGTCTTCTGCTTGGAGGTGGAGGCGTGGATGGTGGACATGAGCGCGCGCTCGATGCCGAATTCATCGTTGATGACCTTGGCGAGCGGAGCTAAGCAGTTGGTGGTGCAGGAGGCGTTGGAAACGACCTTCATATCGGGGCGCAGCAGCTCATGGTTGACGCCCATGACGAACGTGGGGGTTTCTTCGTCCTTGGCGGGCGCGGTCAGGATGACCTTCTTTGCGCCGCCGACAAAGTGCGCGGAGGCCTTTTCGGTGGTGGCGTAAACGCCGGTGGACTCGATGACATACTCAACGCCATAGTCCGCCCACCTGATCTGGGAAGCGTCGGACTCGCTGAAGACGTGAATCTTGTGACCGTTCAGGATCAGGTTCTCGCCGTCCTGCTCGACCGTGCCGTTGAACTGACGGAACACGGAGTCATACTTGACGAGATAGACCATGTAGTCGAGGTCTGCCTTGCGCAGGTTGATGCCGCAGATATCAAACTTCTCAGGATGCTCGGACATGATGCGCAGCACAACACGACCGATACGACCAAAGCCGTTGATGCCCACTTTGATAGCCATAATGATAACCCTCCACGAAAGTGTGTTCGTAATTTTTAAGGGGCACTCATGCCCCTTGCTTTTTCAAGTTCATTATAGCATGAAGGATTTTTTTGTCTTCCCCTTTCCGGGAAAAAGGTGACTGAACTTTCTTGTGCAAATATGTTTAAAATAGCCAAAATACGCAAAAATTATTTGTTCAATTTGGCCAGATATTCCATACATTTGAAACATTTGAAGCATGTTCTGATGCAGAAATCAACGCTGCTAAGGGCTGAAATGACAGTTATCCTGCAAAACGAATGGGGGGCGGCACGCGCAAAAAAAGAAGGACAGCTGGAGCTGTCCTTCTTTTTTTCAGTGATCTTACGCGAGCGCGGCGGTGATGATCGCCATGGAGTAGACCTCCTGGGCGTTGCAGCCGCGGGAGAGGTCGTTGATCGGCGCGTTCAGGCCGAGCAGGATGGGGCCGTAGGCGGCGAAGTTGCCCAGACGCTGGGCGATCTTGTAGCCGATGTTGCCGGCGTTGATGTCAGGGAAGATAAAGGTGTTGGCGTGGCCGCCGACAGCGTCGTTGATGTGCTTGGTCTTGGCGACAGCCGGAGAGACCGCCGCGTCGAACTGGAACTCGCCGCCGATCGGGGTGTCGGGCATGAGGGCCTTGGCCTTCTCACAGGCATTGCGCATCTTGTCAACGTCCTCGCCCTTGCCGGAGCCGAGGGTGGAGTAGCTCAGGAAAGCGACCTTCGGATCAACGCCGAAGATCTTGGCGCAGGAAACGGTCTCCTTGCAGATCTCGACGAGCTCGTCCTCATTGGGCTTGATGTTGATGGCGCAGTCGGCCATGGCGAGCACTTCGTTCTCGCCGGAAGCGGCGGGACGGACCATGATGAAGCAGGAAGAGACGATCTTGTTGCCCGGCTTGGTCTTGATGAGCTGCAGCGCGGGACGGACGGTATCGGCGGTGGAGTAGGTGGCGCCGCCGAGCAGGCAGTCGGCCTTGCCCATCTTGACGAGCATGGTGCCGAAGTAGTTGCCCTTCTTGAGCGCGGCGCGGCACTCGTCGGCGGTCATCTTGCCCTTGCGCAGCTCGACCATCTTCTCGACCATCGTGTCCATGCCCTCGTAGTTCTCGGGGTCGACGATCTCGGCGCCGCGGATGTTGAAGCCGACGTCCTCGGCCACAACGGCGATCTCATCGGGGTTGCCGATGAGCACGGGCTTTAAGAAGTTGCTGGACAGCAGGCGCGCGCTTGCTTCCAGAATGCGGGGGTCGGAACCCTCAGTGAAGACGATGGTCTTGGGGCTCTGCTTGAGCGTAGCGATCAGTTTCGCAAACATAATTTTCCTCCTATATAGGATGCGCCGATTGCACGGCGCAAATTTACTCATGTAGTATACACCCTTTTTTCAACCGTCACAACTAAAATTCCTGCAAAAGTTTACAAATTTTCCATACTCTTGAAACATAATTGCCGTATCTTTTTTCCAAAAAGACTTGACGAAGAGGCAAAAAGCCAGTATGATAGCAGTAGTTACAATTTGTAACTATTTTATGTCCACCGCCGTTTTCTCTAAGGAGTTTTTATATGACAGAACAGAATCATTCGACCAAACGCCGCGGCAGCGCGCAGACGCAGCGCCGCGGCGATCGCACCCGCGGCACGCCGCCGGAAAAGCAGGCGCGCAAGGGGAGCGGAAATCCTGAGTGGCTGCGTGCGTTTCTGGCGAGCGCAGCGCTGTTTTTTGCTGCGCTGGACCGCCGCGTCCGCCGCATCGGCCCGCGCGCCCGCACCGTGATGCGCGAGAGCAAGGCGCGCAACTTCCCTGAATCGAACCGTTTTCTCGTGCAGGTCTTTCTCGTCATCGGCGGGATGTTCCCGATGTGGCGCTCGCTCCTGCACGAAAAGATACAGGCCGACCGCCGCCAGCGCTCCCGCGCCGCCGGTGCGCGTGAGCGGCACTGGCGCGCCCGGCGTATCAAGCCCCTCCACTTTATCGGCGGGGCGGCGGCTATCGCCGCGATCGCGCTCTTTTTCTCGTTCTACACGCTGGGCACGACCGTTGAATACAACGGCAACGTCGTCGATACCGTCGGCAGCGCGTCGCTTGCGCGCCGCGTCGCGGCAAAGCTGGAGAATATCACGACCGAAACGCTTGGCACGACCTATAAGATCGAGGATGGCGCCATCCACTATGCCACGGCCTTCGTCCGCCGCAGCGACGTTGCGGAGACGGCTGACTTTGAGCAGGAGCTGGCCGAGGAGCTCGGTCAGGTGACCTACGGCTACTCGCTCTATGTCGACGATGAGCTCATCGGCTCGACGGAATACGCCGGCGCGCTCGAAGATCTGCTCGATCAGATCAAGCAGATCTATGCCTCGGCGGATACGCTGTCCATCGATTTTGTGGAAAATGTCCGCATCGCGGAGGGCTATGTCCCGACCGAGAGCGTGATGAACCTCGGCACGATCGCGGAGCTGCTCAACTCGACCAAGACCGGCGAGGTGACCTACACGGTCGTCAAGGGTGATACCTGGGGGCAGATCGCCAACAGCCACGGCATGTCTGCCGCCGAGCTGGAAGCGCTCAACCCCGGTTACGACATCAACCGCATCCACATCGGCGATGCGCTGACGCTGTCGAACGCCGTGCCGTACCTGACCGTCAAGGTCACCGAGCGGCAGAATTACATCGAGGACGTCAACTACGAGGTCAACTATGTGGACGATGCGTCCATGTATCAGGGCGATGAGCGCGTGATCTCCAAGGGCGTTTTCGGCAAGGCCGACATCGTCGCGGACGTGACCTACATCAACGGCGAGGAGCAGGAGCGCACGGTCATTTCCTCCGTCACGCTCTCCGACCCCGTGGGTGAAACGCGCGCACGCGGCACGAAGGTGCGCCCCACATGGTATCCCACCGGCAGCTTCCGCTGGCCGTGCTCGGGCCGCATCACCTCGCGCTTTGGTTACCGCAACACCGGCATCCGCGGTGCGACGACCAACCACAAGGGCATCGACATCGCCTGCGCGCGCGGCACGCCGATCTATGCTGCCGACGGCGGACGCGTCATCTTCTCCGGTTATAAGGGCGCGATGGGCTATGTCGTCATCATCGACCACAACAACGGCTATGTGACCTATTATGAGCACAACGGCTCGCTGCTCGTCTCGGCGGGACAGACTGTTTACAAGGGCCAGCAGATCGCCAAGGCGGGCCGCAGCGGCGTCGCCAGCGGCGTCCACTGCCACTTCGGCATCCAGAGAAACGGTTCGTATGTGAACCCGCTGAATTACCTTAGTTAAAATCAAAGAGACCTCATCCGCGGGATGAGGTCTCTTTGATTTTAGGGGGATCGCACTTCGCTTCGTGCCTTGCCGCCGCAGGCGGCTGCGACACGCGCGAAAAACGGCCGCTGCGGGATTCCGCGGCGGCCGTTTGCTGTCTGTTTTACTGTTCCGAGAGCGCGTGGCGGACTTCGCCGGTGAAGTAGAGCGAGCCCCAGGAACAGATGGCGTCATCTTTGCCCGCCATGGCAAGAACGCGGCGAACGCCATCGTCGGTGTCGGCTGCGGGAATGGCGGGCACGCCCTGCGCGTTCAGCCACGCGGCAAGCTCGTTTTCATCGAGCGCACGCGCGGACGGCGGTGTAATGACCACAAAGGCCTTTGCGAGCGGCAGGGCGCGGCGCAGCATCTGCTGCCAGTCCTTGTCGCGCAGAACGCCCGTGAGGAAGATGAGCTTCTTGTCCCCGTAGAGCGAGGAGAGGGAATCCATCAGCGCATCCGCGCACTGGGGATTGTGCGCGCCGTCGACAATGAAATCGGGGCTGCGGCGCAGAAGCTCGAGCCGCCCCGGCCACTGCGCGGTGGAAAGGCCCTGATCGATGGCCGCGTCGGTGAGCTTGTCCCAGCCGCGCTCGCGCAGGGCAAAGCATACGTCGATGACCGTGAGCGCGTTCAGAAGCTGATATTCGCCGAGAAGGCGCAGGTGGAACGGGCCGCGGCCGCGGTATTTGAACTCTTGACCGTCGAGCGAGGACGAAATGCGCTCAAGCTTTTCCTGCGCGGTGATTGTGAGAGCCACGTCCTCCTGCGCGCACTTTTCGCGCGCGACATTCTCCACGCCCTCGCTCTGGCCGAAGAGCACGGCGTTCGCGCCATGCTTGATGATGCCGCACTTTTCCGTCGCGATCTTCTCAAGCGTGTCGCCAAGGATGGCGGTATGCTCAAGGCCGATGTTCGTCACGACGCAGACCTCGGGCGCGGGAATGACGTTCGTCGAGTCCATGCGTCCGCCGAGGCCGACCTCAAGGGCGACGATGTTGCACTGTTCCTGCACAAAGTAGAGAAAGGCAATGGCGGTCATGATCTCAAAGCCCGTGGGCATTTCGCTCATGCCCTCCGCCGCCGCGCGCACGGTGTTCGTGAGCGCGATGAGGGAAGCGTCGTCGATCTCGCGGCCATCCACGCGCATGCGCTCATGGAAGCGCAGCAGGTGGGGAGAGGTGTAAAGCCCCGTGCGGTAGCCCGCGCTTTGCAGCACCGAGGCGAGCATCGCGGCGGTCGAGCCCTTGCCGTTCGTGCCGGCAATGTGGACGAATCTGAGCTTTTCCTGCGGGTTGCCGAGCAGGCCCAGCAGCTCGTACGAGCGGGAAAGGCCCGGCTCGCTCTGCTCCCAGTTGTCGAATTGCAGATATTTGAGGGTCTCTTCGATGGTCTGAAGTTCTTTCACGTTGTTCACCTGTATTTCTCTTAAAAATACGGCGGGGACGGCAGCCTCCGCCGATGGAATATCGTGTTACCGGTCGATCTTGCGCAGCGCTGCGGTGAATTCGCTGGGCAGGGGACAGGTAAGCGAGACGAGTTCCTTCGTCCGCGGGTGGATGAATTGCAGTCCCACCGCGTGCAGGCACTGCCCTGTGAGGCCGGGGACGGGCTTTTTCGCGCCGTACACCGTATCGCCTAAGATCGGGTGGCCGAGGTAGGCCATGTGCACGCGGATCTGATGCGTGCGCCCGGTCTCGAGCCGGCACTGCACGTGCGTGTAGCCGGGATAACGGGCGATGACCTCCCAGTGCGTTACCGCGCGGCGTCCACCCGGAACGACGGCCATGCGCTTGCGGTCGCGGCTGTCGCGCGCGATGGGCGCGTCCACCGTACCGCGATCCTCGCGCAGGTTTCCCACCACGATACACTCGTAGGTGCGCGCAAGCGTGTGGTCCGCGAGCTGGGCAGAGAGGAACTGGTGGGCATAGTCATTTTTCGCCGCGATGATAAGCCCGCTCGTGTCGCGGTCGATGCGGTGCACGATGCCGGGGCGCAGCGCGCCGCCAACGCCGGAAAGGCTCGCGCCACAGTGAAATAAAAGCGCGTTGACGAGCGTCCCGTCCGGATGCCCCGGCGCGGGATGGACGACAAGCCCGCTCGGCTTGTTGACGACGATCACGTCGTCATCCTCGTAGACAACGGTAAGCGGGATATCCTGCGGCACAGCGTCGATGGGGGCGGGCTCCTCAGGGGTGAACTCGATGGTCTCATTCCCTGTGAGCTTGAGGCTCTTGCTCGGCGCTTTGCCGTTGACGAGCACGCGCCCTTCCTCGATGGCCTTCGCCGCCGCCGAGCGCGTCAGCTCTTCGAGCGAGCGGGCGAGAAAAGCGTCGAGCCGCGCGCCGCGGTCTTCTTCACTTGTTTGCAGCAGGGTCGGTTCCATCGGTCTTGTTCTCCCGGTGTTTCTCGTCGTATTTTCCGTAAAAGGCGAGGTAATAAATGAGCGCGCAGATCGTGCCGCACACGACGAACACATCCGCCACGTTGAAAACGGGGAAGTCCATGAACATCGTGTCGAGCATATCCACAACGTAGCCGAGGCGCACGCGGTCGATGAGGTTGCCGATGCCGCCGCCCAGGATGCACGCGAGCGACCACTGGCCGAGCGGATGGCGCACGACCTTCACAAGCAGCCACGCGAGCACACACATGCCCGCCGCCGTCAGGATGATGAGCAGCCATCTTGCGCCCAAAAAGCTCGACCACGCCGCGCCGTAGTTGTGCACGCGCGTGAGACGCAAAAGCGGCGGCAGCAGCGGCTCCGATTCGCCGAGCGACATTGTGTTCACAACGAGCCACTTGACGGCCTGGTCCGCCGCCACGCACAAAACCGCCGCGAGGGCAAGGCAGACCGCCTTGCCCTTTGAGCGCCGGTAAAAGCAGAAATATAAAATCGCCATCAGCGCGAGCGCGCCGAAAAAGCTCCACAGGATCGGCGGCGCGATGCCGCCGGAGACCATGATGACCGTCTCGCCGTCCGCGCCGCCGATCACGCCGATATCATTCATGCGTTCCCCTCTTCCTGCGCGGCAATGTCATCCGCGCTCTCGTCGGCCGCCGGGGCGGCCTTTGCGACCTCAACGATCAGGATATCCTCCGCTTGAGCGAGCGCGGCGCGCTCCGCCTCGGGCAGTTCCATGGTATCCGCCAGGTCGTGGGCCGTTTCGGCCACGACAAGGTAGCTGACGCACTCGTCATTTTCCGCATACACGGCCATGCCGCGCTCGCGCAGGAATTCTGCCGCCGCGGGCGCATCCAGCGTGATGATGGGATAGCCGTCCTCGTCGGCGGCGCGGTCGGCCGCAGCGTCCTCCGGCACGCCTTGGTAGAGGACGTCCTCGTCAGCGAGCGCGCCGTCCTTCTGCACGGCGGCGTAGGTGTAGGAGTAGCTGTCGTTCGCCGCGCCGCCGGCGGTATCGTCCATGGCGCTGCTGTTGCCGGCGGCGACGGTTTCGTTTGCGGCTTTGTCGCTCCCGGCGCGCGGCAGGAAATTGAGCGCCGCGGCAGAGATCACCACGAGCGCAAAGCAGGCTGCCAGCACGCGCGGCCACGCGCGGCGGCTGCGCTTTTTGGTGCGCTCCTCTTCGTGCAGCCGCTCGAGCACACGCTCGGAAAAGCCATCCGGCGCGTCAAGCTCCGGCAGGTCTTCGAACATCGCGTGCAGGATCATGAGCTCAGACAGGCGCTCGCGGCAGGCCTCACACTGCTCCAGATGCGACAGAAGGTCGCTGCGTTCGGTTTCATTCAGTTCTCCGTCTGCAAAGGCAGAGAGCGCGGCGGTATAGTCTTCACAGCGCTTCATTTGGCGCTCATCCCCTCTCGGTTACATTCTGTAACTTTTGACGCAGACTTTTCGAAAAAGTTCCCGCTGACAGATAAAAAATTGCGCAAAAGTGTTCGCCCCCGGCTGATGCGCGATTTCACGGTGCCAAGTTCCAGCTCGAGCGTCTCCGAAATTTCGGAATAGGTCAGGCCCTCGACCTCCCGCAGAAGCAAAATGCTGCGGTATTCGGCAGGAAGCGACATAAGCCCCTCCTGCAAAAGCCGCTGCGCTTCGCGCTGTTCGAGCGCCTGCGGCGGCTGGGGCGCGGGGTCCGCCGCGTCCAGAAAGAGCGCCTCGTCATCGAGCGAGACGCTGCCTTCGCTCTTGCGCCTGCGGCGCATGAGGTCGATGCAGGCGTTGGAGGCCAGACGGTAGATCCATGTGGAGAGCGCCGATTCCTGGCGGAAGCGGTCGATGCCGCGCCAGAGAGCGAGAAACGTGTCCTGCGCGGCCTCCTCTGCGTCTTCGGCGTTGCCGCACATGCGGACGCAGAGGGCATATATCTTTTTTTCGTATAGGCGGATCAGTTCTTCGAAGGCGGTTTCGTCCCGCGCTTGAAGGCGAGCGATCAGTTCCTTTTCGTTCATGTTCCTCCCTCAGCGCAGATCGCGCTTGATGGCACGGCTGAGCGTGTGCAATTCGTCCAGCGTGGAAAGCTGCACGATCTTTTCCTTATAATAATTGGCGTGGCTCACGCCCTTCAAATACCAGCACAGGTGGTGGCGCGCCTCGAGCATGGCGCCGCGCTCGGTGCCGTACTCGGCAGAAAGCTCGACCTGACGCACGGCGGTATCCCAGCGCTCGGCAAAGGGCGGGAGCGGCGGAACGGCGCGCCCGTCGAGCGCGGCGGCGGACTGCATGAAGAGCCAGGGGTTGCCAAAGCTCCCGCGTCCGATCATCGCCATGTCCGCGCCCGTGAAGCGGAGGATGCGCACGGCGGCCTCGGGGGAAAATACGTCGCCATTGGCGATGACGGGGATGTTTACCGCCTGCTTCACATCGCGGATGGTATTCCAGTCGGCCTCGCCGCCGTACATCTGCGCGCGCGTGCGCCCGTGCACCGCGACGGCGCTGACACCGGCCTGCTCGAGCATTTTGGCAAGCTCGACGGCATTGATGCTGCCCTTGTCCCAGCCGCGGCGCATCTTCGCCGTGACGGGTACCTTGACGGCGCGCACGACTGCCTCGGCAATGCGCGCGGCCTTTTCCACGTCGCGCATCAGGGCGCTGCCGTCGCCGTTTTTGACGACCTTGCCCACCGGGCAGCCCATGTTGATATCGAGAATGTCCGCGCCGGAGATCTCGATGGCCATCTGCGCGGCCTCTGCCATGCAGGTTTCGTCGCTGCCGAAGATCTGCGCGGCAAAGGGCTTCTCGCCCGGAAACGGGCGCAGGAGCTGCGCGGTCTTCGCGTCGTGATAGCACAGCGCCCGGGAGCTCACAAGCTCGGTGACGGTGTAGCCCGCGCCAAGTTCAGAGCAGATCTGGCGGAAGGCAGCGTCCGTTACGCCTGCCATCGGCGCAAGCGCCAGCTTTGATTCGATTGTAACGGTTCCGATCTGCATAGTCCGCCTCGTTTCAGCATAGAATGGCAATAATTTTACCAATACAGTATACCACAGGCATTGTGACAAGTCAAAGGAACAAAAAAGAATCGGAAGAATTTTTGCAAAGAGGTGTTGACATGGGAGGGGAGGTGTGGTATATTAACTGTTGCCGATATCTGCCGGTGTGGTGGAACTGGTAGACACAGGGGACTTAAAATCCCCCGGTAGCGATACTGTACCGGTTCGAGTCCGGTCACCGGCACCAGTGTTTAAGTTCATATCGCGGAGTGGAGCAGTTGGTAGCTCGTCGGGCTCATAACCCGGAGGCCGTAGGTTCGAGTCCTGCCTCCGCAACCAGAAAAGTCCTGATTTCTTGTGAAATCAGGACTTTTTTCGCACTTTTGTGTCCAATAATTTGCTCGCTGTTTTTTCCTGACCTAAACGCTGACCCCAACGGGAGCGGATAGCGGAAAGCACTATACCGCACCAGAGAG
>URCK01000037.1 GCA_900546295.1 uncultured Eubacteriales bacterium
CGATGATGCCTTGCAGCGGCGTTTTGAGCTCGTGCGACACGTTCGCCGTGAATTCGCGGCGGTTCTGCTCTGCCGTTTCGCGCTCGGTGATGTCAAAAGCCAGCAGCACCGCGCCCACCGCTGCCGTGCCGGAGAGGATACGGCTCACGTCAAACTGCCAGACGCGGCCGCCGCGCTCGGCGCGGGCTTCGCCGTGCCCCTGCGCCATCGCGTCTGCAATGGCAAGGCGGATATCGTGGCTGCGGTCGAGCGTGAGAAAATCCTGACCGACGCAGCGCTCGTCCGCGTCAAAAAGCCTGCACGCGGCGGGGTTAATGCTCAGCACACGTTCTTTTTCGTCGAGCAGGACGAGACCCTCTCGCATGCTGCCGGTGATCTGCGAAAACTCCATCCTCTGCTGCTCCAGCTCGCGCATCTGCTCGTCGATCTGCCGGTGCTGATGGTTGATGCGCCAGAGCAGCGGGGAAAGCTCCTCGTAGGCGTCGTTTTCCAGCGGGTGCTCCAGATCCAGCTCGTTGAGCGGGCGCACGATGCGGCGCGAAAGCCGCCGTGCCAGCACCGCCGACAAAATGAGCGCCACGATGACGACGATCAGGATGGGCTGCACCATGCCAATGAGCAGCACGCCCGCCGTTGCGCGGCTGATGGAAATACGCAGCACGCTGCCGTCCGTGAGCCTGCGCGCGCAGTACATCGTCTTTTGCAGGATCGTGGAGGAATAGCGCGAGCTTTCGCCCTCGCCGCCCGCAAGAGCCTCGCGCACTTCTTCGCGGTCGGCGTGGTTTTCAAGACTCTCCGCGTCGGTCACGGTGTCGTAGAGCACCGTGCCGTCGGGCGCGATCCATGTCAGGCGGTAGCGCTCGGAGGAGATGCTTGAAAGATAGTCCTCCCCGCCGCGTTCCACGGCGACGGAGGCGAGCTCCAGCTCGTCGCGCAGCTGCTTTTTCTCCACGCTGCCAAAATACTCGTAGAGGCAGCCCATGATGAAAAGAAGGCTTGCAAGCAGCACCGCACCCGCAACGAGCAGGATGGAGTGAAAGATCTTTTTTGTCATGCTTTGCCCTCCATGCGGTATCCAACGCCGCGCACCGTTTCGATCCGTTCGCCGTAGGGGCCTAACTTCTGGCGCAGGGTACGGATGTGCATATCCACTGTGCGCGTTTCGCCGCAGTAGTCAGTGCCCCACACATCCGCCATGAGCTGATCGCGCGAAAACGCCGTGCCCGGATGGGAGAGGAAAAGCCGCAGCAGTTCAAATTCCTTGAAGGTGAGCGCGACACGCTCGCCGTCCACCGTGACGGTGTGCTCCGTTTCGTCGAGCACCAGCCCGTCGGAGCGGAGCTGCTCGGCGCTCTTCGTCCCGCAGCGGCGCAGCACGGCCTTGACGCAGGAAACAAGCTCCATCACGCCGAAGGGCTTGACAAGATAGTAGTCCGCGCCGAGATCGAGCCCGCGGATGCGCTCGTATTCCGCGCCCTTGGCCGTGGCCATGACGATGGGGATATCGGAAAGCTTGCTGTCCGCGCGCATCCGGCGCAGCAGTTCCAGTCCGTCCACGCCCGGGAGCATCACGTCGAGCACGACAAGCTCGGGCCGCCGCGTGCGCAGCGCCTCCCAGAAGCTCGTCCCGTCCTCAAAGCCCTCGGCCTCAAAGCCGGTGGAGCGCAGGGCGTAAACCTCGATATCGCGGATGCTGGCGTCATCTTCCACGCACCAGATCATTGCTTCATCCCTCCTTATGCTCTCCTGTCACCGAGAAAATGACCCATTCGGCGATGTTCACCGCATGGTCGCCGATGCGTTCAAAATACTTTGCGATCATCAGCACATCGAGCGCAAACTCGCCGTCCGCGGGATCGGCGGCGATGCGCGAAATGAGCGCCTTCTTCACGCGCGCAAAGTAGTCGTCCACCACATCGTCCTCGGCGATGACCTTTTCGGCAAGCGGCACGTCGCGCTTGACGTAGGCGTCCACACTCCCGCTCACCATGCGGATCGTCGAGCGGGCCATATCGCGCAGAAGCTCGCTGTCCTCCGTGCCGCGCCCGCCGAGAAAGGCGACGATCTCGGCAATGTCCTCCGCCTGATCGCCGATGCGCTCCATATCCGTGATCATCTTGAGCGCTGCCGAGATCTGGCGCAGATCTCTTGCAACAGGCTGCTGCTGCAAGAGAAGCTTCAGGCACAGCGATTCGATCTCGCGCTCCTTGCGGTCGATCTCCTCGTCGAGCGGGGAAACCCCCGCGGCCAGCGCCGTGTCGCCCTCGGTGAGCGACTGCGCGGCAAGGGCGATGACCTGCTCGCACAGCGCGCCCATCTCGATCAGTTCCTTATTCAGCAGCGCAAGCTGCTCGTCAAACCGACTTCTCATTTAGCCGAACCTCCCCGTGATGTAGTCCTCTGTCCGCTTGTCTCGCGGCTGGGAGAAGAGCTTTTCCGTCTCGCCGTATTCCACCAGCTCGCCGAGCAGGAAAAACGCCGTGTGGTCGGAAATACGCACCGCCTGCTGCATGTTGTGCGTGACGATGACGATCGTATATTTCTCCTTGAGTTCCATGGCGAGTTCCTCGATCTTCGAGGTCGAGATGGGGTCGAGCGCGCTCGTCGGCTCGTCCATCAGCAGCACGTCCGGCTCAACGGCGAGCGCGCGGGCAATGCAAAGTCTCTGCTGCTGGCCGCCGGAGAGGCCGAGCGCGTTCTTCTTGAGCCGGTCTTTGACCTCGTCCCAGATGGCAGCGCCGCGCAGCGACTGCTCAACGATCTCATCAAGCTTGGCCTTGTTCTTCATGCCGTGGGTACGCGGGCCGTAGGCGATGTTGTCGTAAATGCTCATGGGGAAGGGGTTGGGCTTTTGAAAGACCATGCCCACCTGACGGCGCAGCTCGCTCACGTCAACGGAGGGGTCGAAGATATCCTCGCCCTTGTAGCGGACGCTGCCGGTGATCTTCACATCGGGGATGAGGTCATTCATGCGGTCGAGCGTCTTCAAAAAGGTTGACTTGCCGCAGCCGCTTGGCCCGATGAGGGCCGTGATGCTCTGTTCCGGGATTTCAATGTTGATGTCCTTGAGCGCCTGATGGCTCCCGTACCACAGGCACAGATCCTGTACAGAAAGGATACTGTTCATTGTTCTCTTTCCTCTTTTAATACATCTTCAAATGCAAGGCCGTACCAGTGTGCCTCGCCGCGCGCGGCGGTCGCGCGCACACAGCGGTCACAGAAATCCGCCGCGCGGGGCAGCGCCTCCGCCGCCGGTTTCCCGTTCATCAGCTCGCCGCAGAGGGCGGAGGCAAACACGTCTCCCGTGCCGTGCATCGGCCGAGAAAGGCGAGGCTTGAAAATTTCCGTATACTGCCCATTGAGGCGCGCGCAGTAGCCGATCTCCTCGCCGCGGTGAACGCCCGTGATGATGACATTTTCTGCGGGGAGCTTTGCAAGGATGTCCCGCTCGTCCGTGTCCATCGGGCAGCCGGCAAGGAGCGCCGCCTCCGTGCGGTTGGGCGTGATGAGCTGCGCTGCCTTGCAGAGCACGCGCATCCCCTGCACATGCTCTTCTGAAAAGCAGCCGTAGAGCGCACCGTTGTCGCCGAGCACGGGGTCGACCACAACAAGGGTCGAGGGGGTGGTAAATTCGCGCAGGAAGCGCTGCGCGAAGCTAAGCTGCGAAGCGGAAGCGAAAAAGCCGGTGCATATGCCGTCGAAGCGGATATCGAGCTTCTTCCAGTGCGCGGCAAAGGCCTCCATCTCTTCCGTCATGTCGCGCATGACGTAGGGGCCGAAGCCGCTTGCGGTGTGGGTGGACAAAAGTGCCGTCGGCAGCGGCACGGTCTCCACACCGTAGGCCGAGATGATGGGCATCGCCACACTCAAAGAGCATTTGCCAAAGCAAGAGAGATCGTTCAAAAGGGCCATGCGCTTCATGCCGCTTCCGTTCACAGACTGGTTCATTTCTGTTTCCTCCTGAAGTACCGGCCGACCAGATCGGCCGTAAGGTCTATGAGCATGGTCAGCAGCATCAAGATGGCCGCGATGGCAAACACCAGCCCCGTATCACTCGACTCCTTGGCGTAGAAGTACAGCGCCACGGTGAGCGTCGCGCCCGCGTTGTGCAGCCCTTCCCAGAAGCCGTAGAGCATATGTGCCGAGCCCGCCGTGAAGAGCAGCGCCGCCGATTCGCCGAGGATGCGCCCGATCGACAAAATGCAGCCGGTTACAACGCCGTCCACGCAGCCGGGCAGCACCACCGTGCGGATGGTGCGCCACTTGCCGGCGCCGAGGGCGAATGCGCCCTCGCGGTAGCTCTGCGGCACGGTCTTGAGGCTCTCCTGCGTAGTGCGCATGATGGTCGGCAGGTTCATGATCGTGAGCGTCAGCGCACCGGCAAGCAGCGACGTGCCGTTTTTGCAGAAGATCAGCATACCGACAAGGCCGTAGATGATCGAGGGGATGCCAGAAAGCGTCTCAGAAGCGTATTCGATGACCGAAACGAGCCTTTTATTCGCTGCGTATTCATTGAGATAGATCGCCGCGCCCACGCCGAGCGGCAGCACGATCAAGAGCGTTGCAACAACGATGTAGAGCGTACTTAAAATGTCCGGCAGGATGCCGACACGGTTTGCAAGGTAGCTTGGCGCGGTGGAGAGCATCTCCCAGGTGATGTTTGGAATACCATTGCCCAATATATAGCCAATCATAAACAGAACGAGCGCACAAGTCAATACTGCCGCGGCGCCCATGAGCGTTCGCATCAGGATAATATAGGCCCTGCGGCGGGCCGAAGCACGGGCTTTGAGCATTCAGTCTCCCTCCTTATCGCGCTTTAAGAAGAAGTTCAGCGCCGCGTTGATGAGCAGGATGAAAAGATACAGCACGAGCGCGATGGAAAAGAGCGCCTGCCGCTGCAAGCCCGAGGAGTAGGACATTTCACTTGCAACAGCCGTTGTGAGAAAGCGGACGCTCTCAAAGATCGACGACGGCATATTCGGCACGTTGCCCGAGACCATCATCACCGCCATCGCTTCGCCGATGGCGCGGCCGACGCCGAGCACGACCGACGCGGCGATGCCGCTTTTCGCCGCCGGAACGGAGACGCGGAAATAGGTCTCGACCGGCGTCGCGCCCAGCGCGAGCGAGGCGTCCTCATATTCCTTCGGCACGGCCTCGAGCGCCGTGACGCTCACCTTGATGATCGACGGCAGGATCATCACTGCCAGCACAAGGATGGCGGCGAGCAGGCTCGCGCCGTCTGGCAGGTGAAAGGCCTTGCGG
This sequence comes from uncultured Eubacteriales bacterium, assembly GCA_900546295.1. Lineage (GTDB taxonomy): Bacteria > Bacillota > Clostridia > Oscillospirales > Oscillospiraceae > Hominicoprocola. Next base: position 5,269 of record URCK01000037.1, read on the forward strand.
ATAGCGGGCACGAGCACCAGCATACCGACAAGGCCGTAAACGACCGAAGGAATGCCCGCGAGCAGGCTGACGGCGGATTGCAGCACCGTGCGCACGCCCTTGGGCGCGACCTTGGAGAGGTACACCGCCGTCAAAAAGCCCACCGGCACGCCGAGGGCAATCGCGCCCGCCGTGCCGTACACGCTCGTGAGGATGAAGGGAAGGATGCCGTACTGCGGCTGCGATGCCGTAGACGCCCACGTTCTGCCAAAGAGGAACTTCAAAAGTCCGATCTCCCGGATGGCCGGAATACCGGAGACGATCAGATAGACCGTGATAAGCAGCACGCAGCCGACCGTGATAAGCCCGAGAATGAGAAAAATGCCGTGCACGGTGGCTTCAAACCATTTTTTCTTCTGCGCCATAGTTTTTTCCTCTCTGCGCCCTTGCGGGAGACGGTCAGACCGCCTCCCGCAGGGGATTTCTTATCAGTTGATCGCGACCGCGCCGGCGTTGGCAATGATGTCAGCCACCTCGCCGGAGGTTGCGTAGTCGAAAAATGCCTGCGCAGCGGGAGAAAGCTCGCTGCCCGTCTTCGTAACGAGCACGAAGGGACGCTGGACAACATAGCTGCCGTCTCTCACGGTGTCCTCCGTTGCCGCAACACCGCCGACGGTCAGCGCCTTGACGCTCTCACCCACCGCGGAAAGGGAGGCGTAGCCGATGGCGTTGGGGTTCTGAGAAACGGTGTTGATGACGTCGCCCGTGGAGGTCAGCTCCTGACGGTAGGCACAGGAGTCCTTGGTGCCGGTGATGGATTCAAAGCCGTCGCGCGTGCCGGAGCCGGCCTCGCGGCCGATGAGCACGATCTCGGCGTCGTTGCCGCCGACGTCCTTCCAGTTGGTGATCTCACCGGTGTAGATCTTGGCGATGGTGTCCACGTCAAGGTCGGAAACGGGGTTCTCGGGGCTCACAACGATGGCGATACCGTCAAGAGCCAGGACCGTCTCGGTGAGGCCGGATTCCTTTTCATCGCTCTTGAGCGCGCGGCTCGAAAGGCCGATGTCGCAGCGGCCCTCGGAAACAGCCTGGATGCCGCTGCCCGAGCCGGTGGGGTTGTAGGTAAACTTCACGTCCTTGTTGGCGGCCATGAAGGATTCACCGAGGGAGTTGATGACCTTTTCCATCGAGGTCGAACCGTCGGTGGAGACGGTGCCGGAAATGGCCGCGGTCTGGGCATCGTTGCCGGAGTCCTTGTCGCTGCGGTCGTCGGTTTTGCTGCCGCAGGCCGTCAGGACGCTGAGCGCCAGTGCTGCGGTCAGGGCAAGAGAGAGTAACTTTTTCATGGTGTTTTTTACTTCCTTTCGTTTCGTTTGGACCTTTGTTCCTTACAATGCCCAGCATAAAGAAAGGATGTAAAATCAGAAAGTCTTCTTTTGTAAAATCACCGTAAAATGGCAAAAAAGAAGACCCCCTCGGGGGTCTTCTTTTCCGTTGTCCGTGCTGTTCAGTTCTGGAACTGCGTCCAGTCGCGGTTCGCGCGCAGCGCGATCCACTGCTCGTCGCCGTTCTTTTCGCTTGCCGCACGCTCATAGGTGTGGCTGTTGGTCGCTTCCTGCACCGCGATATAGAACCACTGACCGCTCTGGCAGTCGGGGAAGGTCAGCATCGCATTGTAGGGAAGCAGGTGGCTCTCCACAGAGGGCACACGCTCGAGCACGCGGTTGATCATGGTCATGGTCTCGGCGCGCGTGATGTTCTGCTGCGGCTTGAAGCTGCCGTCAGGATAGCCGGCGATCCAGCCGTTGCCCGCGGCCAGCTTGATATAAGCCTCTGCCCAGTGGCCGGCGATGTCGTTGAAGCGATCCTCGCTCTTGTTGAGCTTGGCAAAGAGCGCGATGATCTTGGACATCTCGGCACGGGTGATGGGTGCGTTCGGACGGAACGTGCCGTCGGGATAACCGCTGATGATGCCCGCATTGCTGAGGGTGGAGACCGCGTTGTTGAACCAGTCGCCTCTGTTCACGTCGCTGTAGGCGTTCGTCGTCATCCAGAACTGGTTGCGGCTGTCGTCGGTCAGCAGGCGGAAGAAGATCGTCGCGGCCTCGGCGCGGGTGATGTTGCCGCTGGGTCGAACCATGCCGTCAGGATAACCCACAACGTAGGCGTAGTGGTCGTCTCTGTTCAGCGCAGGCTTGACAACGGGAACGTAAATGGTGCCGGTATTATACGTGTTGCAGAAGACGATCGCACCCTCAGAGGGATCCTCAGAGCCTCCGGCAAGCGTCTTCGTAACCTTGTCAACAACAAGTTCATCATCATTCAGGCCGACATCCACAGTGAGATAGTAAACACTGGTATCATAGCCCATCGCGCCACTTGGAATAATCTCCTTTACCTCATAGCGATAGCTGCCGCGTTCAGTGAAGCCCAGCTCACCAACGAAAGGCTTAAGGCCGGACTCGCCGCTGCCGTAGCTAACGGTGATGGTCATTGCCTTGCCCAACTCATTGTTCACCACCGGCGTCACAGTCGCGGAATAAGTTACGCCCGTAAAGGCCCTGCTGCCGATGATTCTGAGATCCTTCTGGATATACTGGCCGAGGTTAAAAGCAAGATTAGGAAGCTGACGAACCTCCAGCGTGCCGTTCACATAGGTAACAACATAATTACCCTGCTCGGCCTCGCCGCTCGGGATAATATCAAAGAACTCTCCAGCACCTGCCGCTTCGGTGTAGTCGCAGGAGATCGTGTAGGTGATCTTATCATCATTGATCGTGCCTTCCACCTGTGCGGAGTAGGTCGGCACGGGAGAACCGGAGAACACATACATGTCGTTGGCCGTAACCGTGGCAGGCTTCGGGATGATCTTGAGGGTCACATCGTCGCAGGTCAGGTCATTGTAGCCTTCCCTCGTGGCCTTGACGCTCACGGTCACGGGGCCATCGGAAACGTTGGTCACGCTCGGAGCGGTGGTCGTCCACTCGCCGTCACCGGCCTTGTAGTAGATCGTGAAGGTTTCATCGCTGACCGTTGCGCTTGCAGCGTGGGCCTTGCCGTCGTACACCCATTCGCCGCCCGCTGCGCTCAGCTTTGCGTCGCTGGCCGCCGTCTTGATCGTGAAGTCGCCCTTCAACACGGTGACGGTGTAGTTCTCGTTCGCGGTGTAGGTCGCATCCAGAACCTCCTTGTAGGTTCCGACCGTCTGCACCTCAGCATTTGTACGGAAGTAGCTGATTGTACCGAGGTCGTTCTCACCGACCAGGCCTTTCACCGTACCGGTGAATGCGGGGTCGTTCTCACCAAAGGACTTCTCCGCAGGTTCGACCGTGATGGTGGCAGGCTTCGGGGTGATCTCAAGGTAACCGTCCTCAACGATAAAGGTGACATTGGCAAAAATGCTGCTCTTGTTCGTAAAGTAACTCTCATTGAGACCCATGTTGTAGGTTTTTGCATCGGTTTCAGTTATAGAGGCAGTACCATTGAACTCAAAATCGCTCTCCGTGTAGCCGGCATAGGGTGCGCCATTACAGGTAATGCTTTCAACCGTATATCCGGTCACAGAATGCGGATTGCCATCATACTCCACGCGATTTGCATTGCCCTTGATTGTAACAACAACTGGATCAGTAATCAGAACTTTAACTGCGGGAATCGGGAAGTATACCTGCGTATTCTCACCGACTTTCAACGTGGTCACACCATTGAGCGGAGTATAACCGTCCTCATTGACTGTTACCTTTTTAGGATCAACTGTAACCTTATAGGTCTTAGTGTAGGTGTAAACGGTCTTGTTTCCATCTTCCACTCCCACAGCTCCCTTAAGCTCCCATTCAGGCGAGAAGCGACCATCCGCACTCACACCGATGGGCAGGGTATCTGTCACCACGCCAGATTTCAAGCCGGTGGTGATGCTGGTGCTAATTGCCGCAAACACCTCATACAATTCATCTGCGCTATCGGCGTTGTAGGCCGTTTTATCAGAGGTTGCAATCTTGGTCTTGAGGTAATCGCCAACCGTGATTTTCTCTGGGTAATAAGATCCCCCAAAATAGCCTTCCGGTCTGTCGTAGTCTGTAATCTTGTCTTTGCTTGCGCCAAAGCAGACTGTGTAGAGTGTGGTCTTTTCCTTCAGTACATTCGCACTGTCCTTGGTGCTCTGGAAGGTATCATAATCGCATCTGTCTCCTTCGCCTTTAACACCATACCACGTTCCACCGATATTGATGGATTTTTTGTTTGTTTCTGTCGTCAGATAGTACGTTGGCTTACCATCAGTCAAAGCGATCACATTCGTATAGCCAATCTGAGAAACCGCAGTGGCATCGAGCTGAACACTGGCAAAGCGCAGACCGGCATCCAAATTGGTACCGCCGGCTATTTCCAGTTGATTGATCATATGAACCGCTGTATTGTAGTTTGCTGGGTTGGACACGTCCACCCAGTCCTGCTGAATCCCGCCAGTCGTTGCGAACCAGACAACGGAAACATAGCGGCCCAGATTCAGATCCTCAGTATCCACTGTACTTCCATTATTGTCAAAATTCTTGAGACCGCTGTACGCTTTCATAAAGCTGATTGCGGCGACTTTCGCAGCTTTCAGCCTTTTGCCTTCCATTGAGTTCGAACAGTCGATGACCAGCACGGTCGCAGCAGAGCCAGGCGGCGTGGTCGCAGTTGTCTGCTCCATTACGACCTCAAGCGTGACCTCATACTCATTGGGGTTTGTGGTCGGTCTAGCCGTCTTGTTGATAGATTGCACTCCTTCCGGCAGCATCTGATTGACGGTGCCCTCAACCCAGCTGCCATGCTCATAGTAGCCGTATTTTACTGAGTTCTCCGTCGCCAGGGCGCTGATGGGCAGCAGACTGAGCGTCATCACGCACGCCATCAGCACTGCCATCAATCTCCTTTTCATTTTATCCACTCCTTGCATCTAAATTTATCCATCCCGCCGGAGGGGAGGCCCCTGCGATGAGATAAGATCTGTTGATATCATCGATGACACACGCTCATTTATTTGTCAATATTTTTACGGTATATTTACTGTTAAGAATTACATTCGCCCCAGGAATTTTCAATGTGTTTTTGTGTATTATGACTGGTTTTTTCGTCATAATGTGTCTTTGTCCGTCGCTCAGACACTTCTTTCGCCCTTTCCCGTCCGTCGTTCGCGGACGCTTCGGTCCCATTTTTTCTTGAGGGCTGTCAAGATAATTGTTAATTCTCGTTCATATTCTTAACAGACCCTGAACTTTACTTATTGTCCTTCCCCGCCATACAATTATAATATCAGATGAAATCCGGGCGGGGCTCTTTGCCGTCCGGGCGCAACGACATGAAAAGAGGTTTCCCATGAAAACGTATCAGGCAGGCATCGACGTCGGCTCCACCACGGTGAAGCTCGTCGTTCTCGATGAAAACGACAATATGGTCTTCGGGCAGTACCAGCGCCACCTGTCCCACACGCAGCGCGCGCTGTCCGATCTGTTGCAGCAGGCGCACAAGGTGCTCGGCGAATGCGCGCTCTCTCTGCGCGCCACCGGCTCGGGCGCGATCAACCTTGCCAAGGCGCTCGGCATTCCCTTCGTGCAGGAGGTCGTCGCCGTCGCGCAGGCGCTTGAGCGCGTCGCGCCGCAGGTGGACGTCGCCATCGAGCTTGGCGGCGAGGACGCCAAGATCATCTACTTCAAGGGCGGGCTCGAGGAGCGCATGAACGGCGTCTGCGCCGGCGGCACCGGCTCGTTCATCGACCAGATGGCCGCTCTTTTGCAGACCGACGCCTCGGGTCTTGACCGCGAGGCCGCGCACTACCAGCAGATCTACCCCATCGCCGCGCGCTGCGGCGTGTTCGCCAAGACGGACATTCAGCCCCTCATCAACGAGGGCGCGACGAAGGCCGACCTTGCCGCCTCGATCTTTCAGGCGGTCGTCAACCAGACGATCTCGGGTCTTGCCTGCGGCAAGCCCATCCGCGGCCACGTCGCATTCTTAGGCGGCCCGCTCCACTTCCTCCCCCAACTCAAGGCCGCCTTCATCCGCACGCTCAAGCTGACGGATGAGACGACCATCGACCCCGAAAATTCCCATCTCTTCGCCGCCATGGGCGCAGCCATCGACGAAACGAAGGCGGACGCCCAGCCGCTCAGCGCGCTCATCGAGCGCCTCCGGAGCGGCGTGCAGATGGACTTTGAACTCAAGCGCCTGCCGGCGCTCTTTGAAGATGAAGCAGACCTTGCCGCCTTCCGTGCGCGCCACCACAAGGCCGTCGTGCCGCGCGCCGACCTCTCTTCCTACGAGGGCGACTGCTTCCTCGGCTTCGACGCGGGCTCGACGACGACGAAGCTCGCGCTCGTGGGCGCAAAGGGCGAGCTGCTCTGGTCGTTCTACGCGAACAATCAGGGAAATCCCATCAAGACCGCCATGCAGGCGGTACATACCCTGCGCGAGGCGCTGCCGGAGGGCGCGCGCATCGCGCGCTCCTGCTCCACGGGCTACGGCGAGGCGCTGCTCAAATCCGCCTTCTCGCTCGACGAGGGTGAGGTCGAGACCATCGCCCACTGCACCGCCGCGTCGTTTTTCGATCCCAAGGTCGACTGCGTACTCGATATCGGCGGGCAGGACATGAAGTGCATCAAGCTCAAGGACGGCGCGGTGGACACAATACTGCTGAACGAGGCCTGCTCGTCCGGCTGCGGCTCGTTCCTTGAAAACTTTGCCAACTCCCTCGGCATGACGGCGCAGGAGTTTGCGCACGAGGCGCTCTTTGCCAAGGCCCCTGTCGATCTTGGCACGCGCTGCACGGTGTTTATGAATTCCAACGTCAAGCAGGCGCAGAAGGAGGGCGCGAGTGTGTCCGATATCTCGGCGGGTCTTGCCTACTCCGTCATCAAAAACGCACTCTATAAGGTCATCAAGCTCTCCGACGCGAGCGAGCTCGGCTCGCACGTTGTCGTGCAGGGCGGCACGTTCTTTAACGAGGCCGTACTGCGCGCATTTGAGCGCATCTCTGGCGCGCAGGTCACCTGCCCCGACATTGCGGGCATCATGGGTGCCTTCGGCGCGGCGCTGCTCGCGCGCGACCGCTATCACGGGCAGAAGAGCACGATGCTGCCGCTTGCAGACATCGAAGCGCTGACCTACAAGACCTCGACCGCGCGCTGCCAGGGCTGCCAGAACCACTGCATGCTCACTGTCAGCGTCTTCCCCGGCGGGCGGCGGCACGTCAGCGGCAACCGCTGCGAAAAGGCCCTGCGCGGCGAAAGCGCTGCCAAACCCGGCGAAAATATCTTCGCCTACAAGCGTGAGCGCATGTTCGCCTATCCCCCGCTGGAAGCCGAAAACGCGCCGCGCGGCGAGATCGGCATTCCGCGCGTGCTGAATATGTATGAAAACTATCCCTATTGGGCGACATTTTTCCGCAATCTGGGCTTCCGCGTCGTGCTCTCGCCCTTCTCCACGCGCGCGCTCTATGAGCTGGGCATGGAGAGCATCCCCTCGGAGTCCGAGTGCTATCCTGCAAAGCTCGCGCACGGCCACGCCCAGTGGCTCATCGACCACGGTCTCAAGACCATCTTCCATCCCTGCGTGTTCTACGAGCACCAGGAGGTGCCGGGCGCGCAGAACCACTACAACTGCCCCATCGTCGTCTCCTACCCCGAGAACATCAAGAACAACGTCGAGGGCGTGACCGACGGCTCGGTGCGCTATCTGCGCCCCTTCCTCGCCTTCACGAGCGAGAAGATTGCAGCGGACCGCCTCGCGCAGTTCTGCCGCGAGGTCTGGGACATTCCCGAAAAGGAGACGCGCCGCGCCGCGCACCTTGCCTGGGAAGAACAGCAGCGCGCCAAGGCCGATGTCCGCGCCGCGGGCGCGAAGGCGCTCGCCGAGATGGAGAAATCCGGCGGCAGCGGCATCGTCCTTGCAGGCCGCCCCTACCACGTTGACCCCGAGATCAACCACGGCATTCCCGAGCTCATCGCGGCCTACGGCCTCACGGTGCTGACCGAGGACTGCCTGCCCATCGACTTTACCCCCAAGCGCCCCGTGCGCGTGAACGACCAGTGGGTCTACCACTCGCGGCTCTACACGGCGGCGGAATTCGTCTGCGGACGCGACGATCTTGAGCTCATCCAGCTCAACTCCTTCGGCTGCGGACTCGATGCCGTCACGACCGACGAGGTCTGCGAGCTTCTGGAACAGGGCGGCAAGCTCTACACCTGTCTCAAGATCGACGAGGTAAACAACCTCGGCGCGGTGCGCATCCGCATCCGTTCGCTGCTCGCCGCCGTCGCCATGCGGTGCGAGCGCGGCATCCATTCGACCGCGCAGGTGAAGCCCTTTGAGCGCGTCCACTACACCAAGGAGATGCAGCGCGAGCGCTACACCATCCTCGCCCCCCAGATGAGTCCCATCCACTTTGACCTCTTGGAGCCCATCTTCCGCCACTATGGCTACAACTTTGAGGTGCTGAAAAACGACGACCGCAACGCCATTGACGTCGGCCTCAAATACGTCAACAACGATGCCTGCTTCCCCTCGATCACGGCGGTCGGCCAGCTGATGGAGGCGGTGACCTCCGGCCGCTACGACACCGATCATCTCGCCCTCATCATGTCGCAGACCGGCGGCTGCTGCCGCGCGAGCAACTACATCGCCTTCATTCGCCGCGCGCTCAAAAAGGCGGGGCTGGAGCACATCCCCGTCATCTCGCTCAACGCCAACGGCATGGAAACGAACGAGGGCTTCCGTGTTTCGCCTGCGCTGCTGCTCACGGCGGCGCGCGGCATCGTGCTCGGCGATGTGCTGATGCGCTGTCTGTATCGCGTGCGGCCCTACGAGCTTACACAGGGCAGCGCGAACGCGCTGCACCACAAGTGGCGCGACATCTGCATCGAGTCCCTCACAAGCGCGCACCCGAAGTACAGCTACGCCCAGCTCTGCCGCGGCATCGTGGAAGACTTTGACGCCTTCCCCATCGACGAAACGCTCAGAAAGCCGCGCGTCGGCGTGGTCGGCGAGATCCTTGTCAAGTACATGCCGCTTGCGAACAACCACCTCGTTGAGCTTTTGGAGCGCGAGGGCGCGGAGGCGGTCGTGCCCGACCTTCTTGACTTCTTCGCCGCGACCATCTACGAGCAGGACTACAAGCATACGCACCTCGGCAAGGGGTGGACGGCTTCGGCCGCCGCAAAGCTCGGCATCCCGGCGCTTCAGCGGATGCGCCGCCCGGCGATCGAAGCGCTTGCGGCCAGCAGGCGTTTTGACCCGCCCATGGCCATCGGCCATGTCGCCGAACTCGCCAAGCCCTTCCTCTCGATCGGCAACCAGTATGGCGAGGGTTGGTTCCTCGCGGGCGAAATGGCGGAGCTCATCACCTCCGGCACGCCGAACATCGTGTGCATCCAGCCCTTTGCCTGCCTTCCGAACCATGTGGTCGGTAAGGGCGTCATCAAGGCGCTGCGCGCGGCCTATCCCGGCGCGAATATCGTCGCCGTAGATTATGACCCCGGCGCGAGCGAGGTCAACCAGCTCAACCGCATCAAGCTGATGCTCACCTCGGCGCAGCGCGCGCTGCGCGAAGGGGAAGAGCCGCCAAAAAAGCCGAAAAAGCCGGCCGCGCCCACCCGCAGCCTGCCGCGCTCCAAGGTCGCCATGTTCTGAGCGCTTTGAGGCGGCAGAAATTGAAAAATTCTCTTGCTTTTCGGCACTTTCTATGGTATTATAAGTACCTGTGAATATAGCGTGAGCGTCACGTTCAACAATTTGGAGGTTTTCAACATGACTTTATTCATCACGATTCTTCAGCTCCTCTGCGGCCTGATCGTCATCGGCATCGTTCTCTTCCAGAGCGGCAAGTCTGCCGGCCTGAGTGGTGCGATCGGCGGCGTTGCCGATTCCTTTATGGCCAAGAACAAGGCCAAGAGCACGGATGCCCGTCTTGCGCGTGCGACCAAGTGGGTCGGCGCTGCGTTCATCGTCCTGACGCTCGTGCTGAACATGCTGTAAGAAATCGTTCTTTCGATCAAAAAGCGCCGAAGCAATAGACGTGTGTCCGTAAAACAGTTGATCCTCCGTATGGCTTAGACCATGCGGAGGATTTGTTTATGTCTAATCTTCAAAC
>URCK01000038.1 GCA_900546295.1 uncultured Eubacteriales bacterium
GCATAAAAGAAGACATAGCTTGCAGGCTCTGGTAGAATGAAGTTACCACACAAACATTCGAAAGGAGACAGCAAACTATGTCCGAGAAAATTGTACAGCTAAACGGAGATCGACACAGAATCGACGCCGTTGAAATAGAGCAATGAGGCCATTGTATGCCGGAATGCGTGAGGGTTGATGTGCGGCAGGCCGTGGCGCTTACTGAATTTGGCAAGCCAGCTTGTTATGCTGTCCGGGTGCATGGGTTTCCAATCTTCCTGCGCAAACAAGAATCCTTGATCGTGATAGTATTCACCCAGCCGCAGCCGTTCCGCGTTCTGCCATGCCCGGTATTGCCGAAGGAGCTGCATCGTTTCCGTTGGCAGAGAAACCCAACGATCCGAGGTTGCAGTTTTCGGAGTAGATTCGTACCGAGAGCCGAAAGCCGTGCTGCTTTTTGCATGTTCCGTCGTTTTTCCCGCCTCGCATTGTTTTTGCACCCAAAAGTAAAAATCATCGTTGAACCATTGGGGCAAATCTGCCATAATGGACGTAATACGAACAGAAAAAAGGCAGCTTTTTACTATGAAACATATTTGCATCGGCATCCTTGCCCACGTCGACTCTGGAAAAACGACCCTCTCCGAGGGGCTTTTATATGCCTCCGGCGCGCTGAGAAAACTCGGGCGCGTGGACCACGGCGACGCCTTTCTCGATACCGACGCGCTCGAGCGCGAGCGCGGCATCACGATCTTTGCAAAGCAGGCCATGCTCACCGCCGGCGAAACGGAGATCACGCTGCTCGATACGCCCGGCCACGTCGACTTTTCCGCCGAGATGGAGCGCACGCTCTCGGTGCTCGACTACGCGGTACTCGTCATCAGCGGCAGCGACGGCGTGCAGAGCCACACGCGCACGCTCTGGCGGCTGCTCGAGCGCTACAGCGTACCAACCTTTCTCTTCATCAACAAGATGGACCTTGCCGGCGCGGACAAGGCTTCTCTGATGGCGCAGCTCACGAAGACCCTGAGCGCGGGGTGCATCGACTTTTCTTTGCCCACGAGCGAGCGCGACGAGGCGCTCGCTCTCTGTGACGAAACGGCGCTCGAGCAGGTACTCGAGCGCGGCGCGGTCGATGATCGCTGCATTGCCGACATGATCGAGCAGCGCACGGTCTTCCCCTGCTTTTTCGGCTCGGCGCTCAAATTGCAGGGCGTTGAGGCGCTGCTCTCCGCGCTCGATGATTTTACCCTTGCGCCGGACTATCCCGACGCCTTTGGCGCGCGCGTCTTCAAAATTTCGCGCGACGCGCAGGGCGCAAGGCTGACGTGGCTCAAGGTCACGGGCGGGACGCTGCGCGTGAAGGCCCCGCTTTCCTACGAAGCGCAGGGCCGCGCCTACAGCGAAAAGGCCGATCAGCTGCGCCTTTACTCCGGCGTCAAGTTCCGCACGCTCGAGAAAGCGGACGCGGGCAGCGTCGTCGCCGTCACAGGCCTCAGCCACAGCTATGTGGGCCTCGGGCTCGGCGCGGAGGCGGAGGCGTCCGCGCCGCTCTTGCAGCCGGTTTTGACCTACCGGCTCATCCTGCCGGACGGTGCGGACGCGCACAGCGCGCTCACGAAGCTGCGGGAGCTCGAAGAAGAAGACCCGATGCTGCGCATCGTCTGGGACGAGCACAGCGGGCAGATCCACGTGCAGCTCATGGGCAAGATCCAGCTTGAGATCCTCCGCCGACTGATCTCAGACCGCTTTGGCCTTGCCGTCAGCTTCGGCGAGGGCAGCATCGTCTACCGCGAGACCATCGCCGCGCCTGTGCTCGGCATGGGACACTTCGAGCCCCTGCGCCACTACGCGGAGGTACAGCTTCTCATCGAGCCGCTGCCGCGTGGGGCGGGCGTACAGCTTGCGAGCACCGTCCCGACGGATGTGCTCGATCTCAACTGGCAGAGGCTCATCTTCACGCACCTTCTGGAGCGCGAGCACACGGGCGTGCTGACCGGCTCGCCTCTGACGGACGTGAAATTTACGCTCGTCGCAGGCAGGGCGCACTTGAAGCACACCGAGGGCGGCGACTTCCGTCAGGCGACCTACCGCGCCGTGCGGCAGGGGCTGATGCAGGCGGAAAACATCCTCCTTGAGCCCTACTATGACTTCCGCCTCGACATTCCCGCCGAGTGCGTCGGCCGCGCGATGACCGACCTTCAGAACATGGGCGGCACGGTCGATGCGCCGCAGAGCGAGGGGGAGAACACCGTCCTCACCGGCTGCGCACCGGTGCGCGGGATGCGCGACTACTTTGAGAGCGTTGCGGCCTACACGCGCGGGCGCGGGCAGCTTGCCTGCACCGTCCACGGCTACGAGGTCTGCGCGGAGCAGGACGCCGTCGCCGCCGCGATCGGCTACGATGCCGAGCGCGACACGGACAATCCCGCCTCCTCCGTCTTCTGCGGCCACGGCGGCAGCATCACCATTCCCTGGGACGAGGTCGCGCAGCACGTCCACTGCGACAGCGGCCTCCGCCTCGTCGAGGAGGCGCGCGAGGAAGAAAGCGCCCCCTCCGCCCGCCGCGGCGCGGGCGGAGCATACGCCGCCGACAAGGAATTGCAGGAGATCTTCGAGCGCACCTACGGCAAGGTCGAGCGCCGCGCGTTCGAGCCTGCAAAAAAGCCCGCGCGCACCGCGCTTGCCGACCACTATGATGTGACGGTCCACTCCGAGGATACGGAATATCTGCTCGTCGACGGCTACAACATCATCTTTGCCTGGGACGAATTGCAGCGCCTCGCTTCTCAGGACATCGCCGCCGCACGCGGCGCGCTCATCGATATTCTTGCAAACTATCAGGGCTTTCGCAAATGCCGCGTCATCGTGGTGTTCGACGCCTACAAGGTCAAGGGCAATCCCGGCAGCGTGCAGACGGTACACGGCGTCAAGGTCGTTTACACCAAGGAGGCCGAGACCGCCGACACCTACATCGAGCGCGCGACCTACGAGCTGCGCCGCGAGCGGCGCGTGCGCGTGGCAACATCGGACGGCCCCGAGCAGGTCATCATCCTCGGCCATGGGGCGCTACGCGTCTCCGCCCGCGCGTTTCATGCCGAGGTCGAGGCCGCCGAGGGGCAGATCAGCGCCGTGCTGCAAAGCCTTGTAAACCGCCCGCGCAGCGAGCGGACGGTGAGAAACAACGTGAAGATCAAGCAATAAATTCTGACAAAAAGCGGTGGCTTCGGCCACCGCTTTTTTTACGATTTCCGCGCAGTTTTCTCTTGCAATTTGTTTTTAATTGTTGTACTCTTGTCATTATCAATTGTGAATGATAGTCATTGATGGTTTACTATCATAATATTTCCATGAAAGGAGAATCGATCATGCAGACCAGCGAAATTCAGGAGCTTTTGCTCGACACCATCCCCGCCTGGCACTACTGGTTCGCCCGTCCCTTCAAGCGGATGCTCAACGACGGCGTGAGCCTCGATATGTACTACTGCATCCAGTCGCTGCGCCGCAGCGGCCGCACGCTGACGATGACGGAGCTTGCAAACCTCGCCCGTATGCCCAAGCAGCAGATGAGCAAGCTCGTCGACCGGCTTGTGGACGGCGGCTTTGCCGAGCGGCTGAGCGACCCGGATGACCGGCGCGTCATCCGCCTGCGCGCCACGGAGAAGGCGGATGAATACATCGCCGCCTTCTTTGAAAAGGATGCGGCGGAATACCGCGAATTTTTCGACCAGCTGGGCAAGGACGAGCTGGACCCGTTCTGCGAGGCGCTGCGCACCATTCACGATACGTTTGAAGAAAAGCGCTTAGAGCTGATCGCGCAGGGCAAGCTGCCCGCCTGCCCCCCGCAACGCAAAAAAGGAGGAAAATGCCAATGAAAATGATCCGGCAGCTGATGGGCTGCATCCGCGAGTATAAAAAGCCCACGATCCTGACGCTTGTGTGCATGGTCGGCGAGGTGGCGATCGAGGTGCTGATCCCCTTCATCACCGCAAAGCTCATCAACGAGGTCAAAGCGGGCGCGGCGCTTGACGGCATTGTGCGCGCGGGCCTTGTGCTCATGCTGATGGCTCTCGTGTCGCTCTCCTGCGGCGCAGCGGGCGGTTTCTTCGGCTCGCGCGCGAGCGCGGGCCTTGCAAGAAACGTCCGGCACGACGTTTTTACCCGCGTGCAGTCCTTTTCCTTTGAGAACATCGACAAATTCTCCTCTGCCTCGCTCGTCACGCGCATGACCACCGACGTGAGCAACGTGCAGATGGCGTTCATGATGTGCATCCGCATCGCCGTGCGCGCCCCGCTGATGTTCCTCTTCGCCATCATCATGGCCTATATCATGGGCGGCGCGCTCGCGACGACTTTTGTCATCGTCATCCCCCTGCTCGTCGTGGGTCTCCTTTTCATCGCGCGCAAGGCGATGCCCGCCTTCCGCTCGGTCTTCCGCAAGTACGACCGTCTCAACGAATCCGTGGAGGAAAACGTCCGCGCGATGCGCGTCGTCAAGGGCTTTGCCCGCGAAGGATATGAAAAGGAGAAATTTGCTGCCGCCTCGGGCGACATTGCAAAGGACTTCACCTATGCCGAGCGCGTCGTTGCGCTCAGCGGCCCGCTGATGCAGTTCTGCGTCTACTTCAACATGGTCTTCGTGCTCTATGTCGGCTCGAAGCTCATCATCACAAGCGGCGGCACGACGATCGACGTCGGCCAGCTCTCGGCGATGCTGACCTACGGGATGCAGATCCTCATGTCGCTGATGATGATCTCGATGATCTATGTCATGCTCACGATGTCCTACGAGTCCTTCGTGCGTATCTGCGAGGTGCTGCAGGAGCAGCCCGCGCTCGCCGACCCCGCCGCGCCCGTGTACGAGGTAAAGGACGGCTCGATCGACTTTGAAAACGTCAGCTTCAAGTACTCCGCCGCGGCGGAGAAGTTTGCCCTGCAGGGCATCGACCTGCACATCGCGCCGGGACAGACCGTCGGCATCCTCGGCGGCACGGGCTCGAGCAAATCGACCCTTGTGCAGCTCATCCCGCGCCTTTATGACGCAACCGAGGGCAGCGTGAAGGTCGGCGGCGTGGATGTGCGCAATTACGACCTTGACGCCCTGCGCGGCGCGGTCAGCGTGGTGCTGCAAAAGAACGTTCTCTTCTCCGGCACGATCAAGGATAATCTCCGCTGGGGCAACGAAAACGCAAGCGACGAAGAAATGGTCGAGGCCTGCCGCCTTGCGCAGGCGGACGACTTCGTCCGCTCCTTCCCCGACGGGTACGACACCCATATCGAGCAGGGCGGTACGAACGTCTCCGGCGGCCAGAAACAGCGCCTGTGCATCGCCCGCGCGCTGCTCAAAAAGCCCAGGATCCTGATCCTTGACGACTCGACCAGCGCGGTCGACACGCGCACCGACGCGCTCATCCGCGAGGGCTTCCGCACCTACATTCCCGAGACGACGAAGATCATCATCGCCCAGCGCGTCGCGTCCGTGCAGGACGCCGACCTCATCCTTGTGATGAACAACGGCCGCATCGCGGATATGGGCACGCACGAGGAGCTTCTTGCCTCGAGCGCGATCTACCGCGAGGTCTACGAATCCCAGACGAACGGAGGTGACGGACATGAAGCATAATCACGGCGCATCCGGCCGCGGCCCCAACGCGGGCGCGGCGAACCTTGCCATGCTGAAGCGCACGGTGAAAAAGATTTTTTCCTACTATCCCGTGCTCGCTCCCATCACGCTTGCCTGCATCCTCTTCTCGTCCGTCGTCTCCTCCATCCCCGCGCTCTTCACGCAGAATGTCATTCAGGTCATTGAAAAATGGTACGTTTCGCGCGACTGGGCCGCGGCACAGGCCGAGCTCAAACCGATTCTAACGCTGCTCATCGTGCTGTATGTTCTCTCCATCCTCGCCATCCTTGTGCAGAAGCAGCTCATGGCTTACATGACGCAGGGCTTTCTCAACAAGCTCCGTCAGGAGATGTTCGGCGGGATGCAGGATCTCCCCATCCGCTACTTCGACACTCACCAGCACGGCGATATCATGAGCTTTTACACCAACGACATCGACACGCTGCGCCAGCTCGTCTCCGAGGCCATTCCCGCCTTTATCCAGTCGGGCGCGATCGTGCTGGTCGTGCTCGCCATCATGCTCTATTTCAGCCTCTGGCTGACGCTGGTGCTGGCCGTCGGCATCGTGCTGATGGTCTCGGTCACCAAGCGCATCGGCGGCGGCAGCGCCAGGTTCTTCCTGCGCCAGCAGAAGGCCGTGGCCAAGACCGAGGGCTTCATTCAGGAAACGATGACCGGCCAGAAGGTCGTCAAGGTCTTCTGCCACGAGCAGCGCTCCCTCGAGGAATTTGACAAGCTCAACGATGCCCTCTATGAAGACAGCTACCGCGCCAACGCCTATGCAAGCGTGCTCGGCCCCATCATCGGCAACATCGGCAACCTGCTCTATGTCGGCCTTGCGCTGGTGGGCGGCGTGTTCCTGCTCATTGGCCTTCCCAATGTCAGCTTCTCCGGCAAGGCGCTGGATATCTCCATTCTCGTGCCGTTCCTCAACATGACCAAGCAGTTCACGGGCAACGTCAACCAGCTCTCCCAGCAGATCAACTCGATCGTCATGGCGGGCGCGGGCGCGCAGCGCGTCTTCTCCCTCATCGACGAAAAGCCCGAGACCGACGAGGGCTTCGTCACGCTCGTCGACGCGAACATCACCCCCGACGGCACCATCACTGAAAGCGACCATCACACTGGCCACTGGGCGTGGAAGAACCCGAACGACAACGGCAAGGTCTCTTACCGCGAGCTGCGCGGCGATGTGCGCCTCATCGACGTAGACTTCGGCTACGAGCCGAACAAAGAGGTCCTGCACGACGTTTCCGTCTACGCCGAGCCCGGTCAGAAGGTCGCCTTTGTCGGCGCGACGGGCGCGGGCAAGACGACCATCACCAACCTCATCAACCGCTTTTACGACATTTCCGACGGCCAGATCCTCTACGACGGCATCGACGTGCGTAAGATCAAAAAGGCAGACCTGCGCCGCAGCTTAGGCATCGTCCTGCAGGATGTGAACCTCTTCACCGGCACGGTGATGGACAACATCCGCTACGGCAAGCTCAGCGCAACGGATGAAGAGTGCATCGCCGCGGCAAAGCTCGCCGGCGCGGACGACTTCATCTCGCGCCTGCCGCAGGGCTATGAGACCGAGCTTTCCAACAACGGCGCAAACCTCTCGCAGGGTCAGCGCCAGCTCATCTCCATCGCCCGCGCGGCGGTGGCAGACCCGCCGGTGATGATCCTCGACGAGGCAACATCCTCCATCGACACGCGCACCGAGGCCATCGTCCAGCGCGGCATGGATAAGCTGATGGAAGGCCGCACGGTGTTCGTCATCGCTCACCGTCTCTCCACCGTCAAGAATTCCGACGTCATCATGGTGCTGGACCACGGCCGCATCATCGAGCGCGGCAGCCACGAAAAACTGATCGCGGAAAAGGGCACCTACTACCAGCTTTATACCGGCGCATTCGAATTGGAATAAGCGCGAAAAGAGGCGTGGCCAGTGGCCGCGCCTCTTTTTCGCAGTCGAATATTGTCCAAGTTCTCCCGCTATATTGTGTTGAACGCAATTTTTTAAGGGAGGAATTCTATGTCTCGTTCGTTCTTCCGCACCTACGGTTTTCTCGGTGCGATGCTGCTCTCGATCGTGCTCGGCTGTCTGCTTGGCGCGCTGTGGCCGGGGGCGACAAGTCTCGCGCCGCTCGGCGCCATTTTCATCAATCTCATGTTCTGCATCGTCGTGCCGCTCGTGTTCTGCTCGCTTGCAGGCTCCATCGCCTGCATGAAAAGCCCCGGGCGCGCGGGAAAGATCATGGGCACAACGCTCCTTGTCTTTATCGTCACGGGGCTGATCGCCGCGGCGATCATGCTCCTTGCCGTGCGCCTTTATCCCCCGGTCAGCGCGCCGTGGACCGACGCGGCGGCTGGCACGGTCGACGCGCAGGCGAGCATTGCGGAGCTGCTCGTCAACTTCTTCACGGTTGAGGATTTTGCCGCGCTTTTGTCGCGCCGCGCAATGCTGCCGCTCATCGTCTTCTCCATTCTCGTCGGCTTTGCCGTCAACTTAAGCGGCGGGGCGGAGTGCCTGACGGCGAAGGTCTTGCAGGATATGACGAATTGCCTTCTAAAGCTCGTCTCCCTCATCTCCTACTATGCCCCCGTCGCGTTTTTCGGCTTCTTCGCTTCCCTCGTTGCAACCTACGGCGCGCAGATCACCGCCTCCTACGGCCGCGCGCTGCTCCTTTACTACCCCATCTGCCTCATTTATGCGCTCATCGCCTTCCCGCTCTATGCGCGCATCGGCGGAGGGCAGGCAGGCGTCGCCGTCATGCGCCGGAACATCCTGCCGCCCGCTCTTACGGCGCTTGGCACCTGCTCGTCCGTTGCAAGCATCCCGGCAAATCTCGAAGCCGCCGAGCGCAGCGGCGTCCCGCGCGACATTTCTGATCTTGTCCTGCCGCTGGGTGCAACGATGCACATGGATGGCTCGTGCTTTAGCTGCGTGCTGAAAATCTCGTTCCTCTTCGGCGTGTTCGGCATCCCCTTTGAAGGCGCAGGGCTCATCGTCAAGATCCTGCTCGTCGCGGTGTTCAGCTCGGTCGCCATGAGCGGCATCCCCGGCGGCGGCTACATCGGCGAATACATCATCTGCTCGCTCTTTTTCCCCACGCAGATGGCCATCGCCTACCCCATCGCCGTTACGATCGGCAACCTCGTCGACCCGCCCGCCACGATGATCAACTCAGCGGGCGACTATGTCGTGTCGTTTCTCGTCGCGCGCTTTACCGAGGGGAAGGACTGGCTCGAGCGCGCGGGAAAAGCGTGAAAAATGCGTGCGCGCCGCCGGCAAGTGTGCTATAATGCAGTTTTGAGATCAAAAGAACCGCCCGCCGCCAAAGACGGGCAGAAAAGAGGATATCACGATGGAATACGATCTGCCCATCGCGCGCATGGCGCGCGGCATTGACATCGAGGGCTTTTATCTGCTCAAATCCGCTTTCCCCAAGGTGACGGTAAGCGGCAAGCCGTTCCTGACCGCCGTGCTCGCCGACGAGAGCGGCACGATCGAAGCAAAGGTCTGGGACTACAGCGGCCCCATCGGCGAGCGCGATGCGGGCAAGGTCATCAAAGTCCGCGGCAGTGTGTCGGACTATCGCGGCGCGCTTCAGATCACGGTCGACAAGCTTCGCCTTGCCGCCGAGGATGACCATGTGGACGTTTCGCGCCTTGTGCGCGTTGCGCCCATCGACCGCGCGGGCGCTTATGCCGACATCACGCGCCTTGTTTCCACGCTCGAGGACGCGGACTACCGCGCCGTGTGCGAGGAGATGCTGCGCCGCCACGAGGATGCCTTCCGCACCATCCCCGCCGCTAAGAGCGTGCACCACAGCTTCCTCTCCGGCCTTCTGATGCACACCTACAACATGCTGCGCCTTGCCGATTTCCTCGCCGCGCAGTACGCGGACAGCGTGGACCGCAGCCTGCTGCTCGCAGGCACGCTGCTGCACGACTTCGGCAAGGAGCGGGAGTTCACCTTCTCCGAGCTTGGCCTTGTGACCGATTACTCGACGAAGGGGCAGCTCTTAGGGCATCTCGTCATGGGCGCACAGGAGACTGCCGAAGTTGCCGAAATGCTCGGCATTCCGGAGGAAAAGAGCGTGCTTTTGCAGCATCTGCTGCTCTCCCACCACGGTGAGCCGGAGTTCGGCGCGGCGGTGCTGCCCCAGTGCGCGGAGGCGGAGCTCCTCTCCCTCATCGACCAGATCGACAGCCGCATGGAGATCTACCGCGAGGCGCTCGCACCGCTGAAAAGCGGCGAATTCAGCCAGCGCATCTTTGCCCTCGACAACCGCCGCATCTACAAGCACGAATAAGAAAAACGCTGAACGGGCAATGCCCGTTCAGCGTTTTTCTTGCCGAATTAAGAGGGATCTCTTATCTTCTTTTCTGTGCTTTTGCGCGCAGATACAGCACCGCCTCGACAACGCCCCCGCCGACGGCGAGCGCCTTGTCGGAGACCGTCGCGCAGTACTCCGCCTTGCCGCGCGGGTCAACGTCGCCGGACTTCATGCCCTTTTTGACGCGCACGCCGTCATCCAAAACGCCGCGCAGCACGCCGCCGATGGTGCACTTCATCGGCACGCTCTCGACAAAGCCGATGGTCTCGCCCTCCTCGACTGTGTCGCCGATGCGGTGCACGGCGGTAAACACGCCGTCGCAGGGCGCGCGCAGCACGCGCTCGCCCGCAAAGCCGCCGATGAGACCGGGGATGTTCGTATTCGCAATCGCGCTGCCCGAATAGATGACGCGCCCGAGCGTATGGCCGCGCATCGTCTCCACGACTGCGTGGCAGTCCTCCCCCGCCGTAAAGCCGGGGCCGACGCCCACAACGATGGGCGCGTCCGAAATACGCGTGCCGAGGTTGCGCTTTGCTAAAATCGCGTCCACGAGCGCATCGGGCGCAAGCTCCCCACGGCAGCGGCAGGCGGGGTCTGCAAGGACGGGGATGACTCCCTCGCGCAAGAGCTTTTTTGCCTGCGCCGCGTCCTCCGCGCGCACGGCGCGCAGCCCCTCGACCGTTGTTTCCCCGTGGACGATGGCATCGGAAAAGGCCACCGTGCGGCGGATGGCCGTGGGCCGCTCCAGATCGGTCATCACCACGTCAACGCCGCAGCGCCACAGCCTCATGGCCGCGCCGCTTGCGATATCGCCCGCCCCTCGGATCAGCGCAAGCATACATACACCCCCTGATGAAGACTGCCCGCAACGACCGGACAGGAAAGTTCCTTTGCCATGGCCTGCGCCGCCTCGTAAGCGGCGGCGGATTCGACCTTATTGATGTAAACGCGGTCGAATCCGCCCTCAGCGATGAGGGCGCGCGCGGCGATCTCCGGCGTGACGATCGTTTCTTCGTCCGCAAGCGCGAGCTGCGCGTAGCGCGCGCTGCGGTGGCAGACCGCGCCGATGGGTTTTCCGATGCCGTCGATCCCGGCGACCGCGACAACGCGCTGCGCGCACGGCGGAATGACCGGCTCGTGCGCTGCATGCGCCTTGAGCGGCAGGCCCTTTGACCCGTCCGCCTCCACCAGCACAAAATCCGCAAGACGCGCGAGCGTCTCGATCGAAAGCCGCGGTGCGCGGAGCTTTCCCTCCTCCGCCGCTTCGCCAACGCAGACGATGCGCGAACGGGAAAGCGCGGCGGAAACCAACGCCTCGTCCGCGTCCGTCAGCGTTTCAAGCTGGGCCGGGCGGCGGATGTGCGTTGTCGTCATCAGGATGACGCTGCCCTTTTGGGAAAGCTCTCCTGCGAGCACCTCCATGAGCGTCGTTTTCCCGCCGCCGCCGATGATGGCTGTCACGCCGCGGCCGATCTGAAGAAGCGCTGCGATCTTCATCTTTTTCGCCTCATTTCTTCACGCCCGCGCGGCGGGCGCGGTGTTCGATCATCTCCGCCGCCACGCTGACGGCGATCTCCTCAGGCGTTTCGGCAAGGATGGGAAGGCCGATGGGCGCATGGATGCGCGCGATCTCCCGCTCGTCAAAGCCGTCCGAAAGCAGGCGCTCGCGCGTTTTGGCGACCTTGCCGCGGCTGCCGATGCAGCCGATGTAGGTCGCCTCGCTCCTGAGCACCTGTGTCAATATCTCATAGTCCGCCTGATGACCCGGCGTCATCACAACAACGTAGTCGTCCGCCGTAAGCTGCACCCGCGCGGAAATATCCGCAAAGCTGCCGCAGATGACCTCGTCGGCGCCCGGATAGCGCTCCGGCTTTGCAAGCGCCGCACGGTCGTCGTACATCGTCACGCGAAAGCCGACCGATGCAAGCACCGGCACAAGCGCGCAGCCGACGTGTCCGCCGCCGAAAATGTAAGTCTTCCCCGCGCGCTCGAGCGGCTCGATATAAAGACCGTCGCGCCATAGCGCACGGGTCGTGAAGTCCTCCCGCCGCTCCTGCGGGAGCTCCCCGCGCGTGAGCACGCGAAAATCCCTGACGCGCTCGCCCCCGAGCGAGAGCAGCAGCCAGAGGTCCACGCTCTCATCAAGCTTTTCGCGCCAGCGCCGCAGCACGGCAATATCCGCCGCTGCCTGCGGGGAAAAAAGCTGGAAGTACACCGTCACCCGTCCGCCGCAGATCATGCCGATGTCGCTGACGTCATTTGGGTGCAGCTCATAGGAGGAAAGCTCGTTTTCGCCGCTTTTCATCACCTCCAGCGCACGCTGCGTGCACAATTGCTCCACCGCGCCGCCGCCAATGGTGCCGCGTGTGCTCTCGTCTTCAAAAACCGCCATCTTTGCGCCCGCGCCGCGCGGCGCGGAGCCGGAGGAGGCAAGCACGCTGCAAAGCGTCACGCGCTCGCCGCGCGCGAGCGCGGCGAGCATCGCGTCGAGTACCTTCTTCATTCGCCGTCACTATCCTTTCAAAAGTATCACGCTTTTGAAAGATTATAACAAATGGGGCGTGCAAATGCAATGCGCACCCCCGCGATGGTGCAAAAAAAGAGGGCGCTTCCCAGCGGGAAGCCCCTCTTCTGCGCGTTAATTACTGCTCGCGCTTGATGCGCTTGAGCTCGCCGAAATATTTGTCGTGCGTCTCCTGATAGGCGCGGTTGAACACCGGGTCCTTGCCCTGGTGCAGTTCGTGGATATAATCGTGGTGGTTGTTCATAATGTGCTTATCGGACATCGAGAGCGTGAAAACGCCCACGTTCGAGCACTGGTCGGCGATGCGCTCCACATTGACGAGGATATCAAGGAAGGTAAGACCTGCGTACACGGTGCACTGCCCGTCGCGCACGCGATGGATGTGGTTGGAGCGGAGCGTGGCAACAAGGTCGTCCACGACCTCCTCCACCGGCTCGATCTTGCGCGCAGCGTCGTAATCCGTCGCGCCGAAGGCGCTGTAGGTGTAGTCGAGGATCTCGCCGAGGGCCTCCGTGAGCACTGCAAGCTCCTGGCGGGCAACGGGCGAAAGGCTCGCGTTGCGCTCGATGAACTCCTGCGCGTTCTCCGTCAGGTTCACGGCGTGGTCGCCGATACGCTCAAACTCCCCGAAGCACTGAATATAGTAGTTGAGCAGGTCGTTCGGGTGGCCCGTCGGCACATACGGAGACAGACGGATGAGGTAATTGTCCACATGGTCGGCGAGCTTGTCGATGTGATCTTCGTTCTCGCAGATGATATCGACCGTGTGGCGGTCGAACTTTTCAAGCACGTTCATCGCGTTCATCACACCCGAGCGGGCGAGACGCGCCATGGTGGTGATCGCCTCTCCTGCGCCGGAAAGGGCGATGGCGGGCGAGGTGAAGAACTTTTCATCGAGCAGCGACAGCTCGTGGTCGACATTTTCGCCGATCTGCACGTCGTCCTTGACGAGCTTGCGCGAGAGCTTTTCAAAGCGGCTGCAAACGGGCAGCAGCACAATGGCCGAAACAAGGCGGAACACTGTGTGCACATTGGCAATACCGCCGGAGGTAAGCACCTTGTCCCACAGCGGGTCAAGCACGCCGAAGCCGCGCAGCGCCATCAGCCCCAGAACGACAAGGACGGAGCCTGCGATGTTGAAGAGGATGTGGATCACGCCCGTGCGCTTGGCATCAGCCTCGGAGCCGATGGAGCAGACGATGGCCGTCGTCACGCAGTCGCCGATGTTGACGCCGATAATGATGGCGTACACAGAGGAAAATGTCAGCGCGCCGGTCGTGGAAATGGCTTGCAGGATGCCGATGGTCGCCGACGAGCTTTGCAGCAGGAAGGCAACGCCCGCGCCCAGCAGGAAGCCGAGCACCGGCTTATCGGAGAGCTGGAAGAACATGTTGGCAAAGGTCTCAGACTCCGACAGCGGGCTGACTGCCGCGGTCATGCTGAGAAGTCCCGTGAAGAGAATGCCGAAGCCCATCGTGATCGAGCCGACGGTTTCGGACTTGCGGCCCTTGACCGCCATGATGAAGAGAATGCCGATGATCGACGCGAGCGGCGCCAGCGTCGAGGGCTTGAAAAAATTCAGAAGCGACGTGTCCGACGCATTCACGTCGAGCAGCCGGATGATCTGACCCGTGACCGTTGTACCGACGTTTGCGCCCAGAATGACGCCGATGGACTGGTGCAGCGATAAGATCCCCGCGCCGACAAGGCCCGATGTGAGCACGATGGTCGCCGTGGAGCTCTGAATGACCGCCGTTACGCCAAGGCCGAGCAGAAAACCGACCAGCGGATTGTTCGTCACCTTTTCCATTGCGCTTTTGAACGCATCGGAGGAACCCCTCTTCAGTCCGTCGCCCATCAGGCGCATGCCGTACAGGAACAGCGCAAGGCCGCCGAAGAGGGTAATGATGTTAAAGATCGTCATATCGTTTTGAATCCTCTCTCATCCTTCGTTCATGACGCATCTCCATGCGTCAGGGCAGGAATACCCAACTCTCACCAGATAGTATTTTAATCAGCTGCATGAGAAATTGCAATGCTTTTCCTCTTTTTTCGCAAAAATCCGTCCTTTCGATTTTTTACTTGCATTTCCTTGTTCATGTGTTACAATATTCGAAGAAAAAAGAAGGAGGCTTTCAACCATGTTGAACGCAGGCAATCCCATCGGCGTGATGGACAGCGGCATCGGCGGACTGACCGTCGTGCGTGAATTACAGCGCATCCTGCCCGGTGAAGACATTATTTATTTCGGTGACAGTGCCAACTGCCCTTACGGCAACAAAACTTCCGACCAGATCTTCGATCTAAGCTGCAATATGCTTCGCTTCCTCGGCGAGAACGGCGTCAAGTGTACCGCCATCGCCTGCAATACCATCTCCACCCTCTCCGACCGCCTGCGCCCCTGCTTTGATTATAAGATCATCAGCATCGTGGAAGAAGCGGCGAAATACGTCGTGCGCGAGCACCTTTCGAGCGTCGGCCTGATCGCGACGGAGTTCACCGTCGCCTCCGGCAAGTATGCCGAGCTCATCCACAAGGGCGCGCCCGAATGCAGAGTCGTCGGCAAGGGCTCCCCCCTGCTCGCGGCGCTCGTCGACCGCGGTGACTTCAACCAGCACGACATCAACACCGAGATCCGCACGCAGGTCGACAATATTCTTGCGCGCGAAAAGGTCGAAAACCTGATCCTCGGCTGCACGCACTATCCCATCGTGGAGGAGAACTTCCATGAGTGCTATCCCGAGATGAAACTCATCAACCCCGCGCTCGAGCAGGCGAACGCCGTCAAGGACTACCTTGCCGAGCAGAACGCGCTCAACCCGCAGAAAAAAGGCAAATTCGTCATCTGCACGAGCGGCGACCCGCAGGTGTATGTCAACGTCGGCAAGCGCCT
>URCK01000039.1 GCA_900546295.1 uncultured Eubacteriales bacterium
GGGCGCCATGTAGGAGAGGAACGCCTCCACGTCGGCCTTCTCGCAGTTTTCGCTGCACGCATAGAAGATAACGCCCTCGCCCACGGCGGCGGGCATATTCGGCATGATGCGGATCACGGGATAGTCCCCGCCCGCCATCGCGCGGATGCTCTCAATGCTCAGCCCCGCCGCCATGCTGACGAGCACGGGCTGTTTCTCGCGCGCTTTCAGCACGGGCGCGATCTTTTCCAGCATCCCCGCCATCATCTGCGGCTTGACGCCGAGGAAGAGGTGGTCTGCCTCCCCTGCTGCCGCCGCGTTGTCGCACACGCGCGCGCCGATGGCCTCCGCCAGCGCCTGCGCCTTTTCCGGCGTGCGGTTGGCGAGCAGCAGCTCCGCCTGAGCGCTCTTCGCCGCCGCGCTTGCAAGCGCGCCGCCCATGTTGCCCGTACCGATAAATCCGATCTTCATCGTATCTTCCTTCTTTCGCAGTTTCTCATCGGGCGCGGAGGGCCGCGCCGGAATTTTTTCTCTATTGTAGTACAGTCCCCCGCCGCCGTCGAGGGAAAATTTCCGCCGCAGGGCATTTTTTGTCAAAAACAACAGAGAGCAGTGCAAAGCATACCGCTTTGCACTGCTCTTTTTCCCTTTCGGCGTCTTATTCCGTACCGATGCGGCACATCTGCTCCTCCTGATAGTCCACAATGACGCGGATATATCCTGAGAGCATTTTGTCGACCTCGGCGTCGCCGGTATCCACCAGCAGCGCGCGGCCCCGCAGGTGGAAGAGCTTCTCCTTCGTGGCAAGAACGTGGAGATTTTCCCTTCCGATGCGGCGCAGGACCTTTGCGCTGAGCTGCTGGTTGCCGCGCCCGAGCAGGTACCCCTGCCCGCCCGTGGGCGTGACGATCAGATGTGTCGGCTTTTCGTCGAGACGCTTCAGAATATCGCTTTCGCTGAGGTCTGACTGAACAAGCTGTCTGTTGCAGATGAGATCCACGCCAATGAGCGTGTCGGGAAGTCCCAGCTCATCCATCAGCGTGCGCGTGGTGGAACCAGGGCCGATGAGATAGTAGGTGTCCGGCTTCAGCCGGTCGATCATCTCGTCTGCGATGGCGCACTGCTGGGCGCGCTCGCTCGTTGGCGAGGGCGCTTTGCCGTGCTGCATGTAGTCGCGCTCGTCGGGCACGGTGAGGTAGCCGTAGAGGCTCGTGCTCACGCGCCCGTCGCGGTACGCCGCCTCGTCGATATCGACGACCTCGGCCTCGTAGGTATGGCGGCAGCGGCCCTCAAGATACTTGAGCGCCAGCTTGCCCGCCGCCTCGGGGCGGATGGCGTACACGGGCGAGTGGATCTTCACGCCCGCCGGGATGCCGACGGCCACGGCCTTCTCGCCAAGGGCGGCATAGATGTCGCGCGCGGTACCGTCTCCGCCGGCGAAGAGGATGAGGTCTGCGTCCTTCATCGCAAGGGCGGCGCGGCGGGTATCGTCCGCCGTCGTTTCCGCCCCCGTCTCATAGACGCACTCAGCATGGGGGAAACCTAAGCTTTTGACGAGCGATCCGCCCATCTCCCCGCTTGCGCAGAGGACCGTCAGCTCCTCTTTCATCGGCAGGAGCTCGCACAGCGCGATCGCAGCGCGATCCCCGGAATGACGGACGGCGCCGAGGCGGGCGGCTTCCGCCGCCACGCCGTCGGTGCCCTTGAGTCCGACGCTGCCGCCCATCCCTGCAATGGGATTTACGATCAGCCCTAATTTTTTCACTGGAACTTGCGCAGATAGCAGCGCCAGGTCACAGCCCACTGCTCGGGATCGTCCATGTTGGACTCATCGAGCTGGTGGCAGACGCTCTGATACGGCGCGTTCTTGACCTTTTCGGGATCGTTGTAGGCCTCGTCGAAGACGTACTTGAGCGTTTCGATGTAC
Organism: uncultured Eubacteriales bacterium; assembly: GCA_900546295.1. GTDB lineage: Bacteria > Bacillota > Clostridia > Oscillospirales > Oscillospiraceae > Hominicoprocola. The sequence continues at coordinate 1,907 of URCK01000039.1, forward strand.
TCGTCGATGTCCTCCTTGGACGGGGTCTCGGTCGGCTCGAGGGTCATCGGCTCGGGCACATAGTACGGGTGATGGCTCTGCCAGTAGTGCATACCGAAGTCCATCATGCGGCGCTGCACGTCCGCCGTGCCGACGCCGGTCTCCTTGGCGAGGGTCTCGAGCGTGTAGCGGCACTGCTCGATGCGCTGCTTGCCGGGGATGTAGGGCGCGTCGACGCAGTGAAGCTCCATGAGCTTCTTGAACATGTAGTTGTTGTTGAGGACGGCGGTCTTGGCGACCTGATAGAGGCCGTCCGGGCCCATGGCGCGGATCCAGGCATAGGCCTTGAGTATGACCGGCGCAACGCCGTTGAACTCGCGGATCTTGCCGATGGCGGCGGGGTTGTTCGTCGTCTCGTAGTCGTAGAAGTACTTCTTGCCGTCAAAGCCGATCAGCGGCGCGGGCAGGAACTTTTCAAGCTCCTTCGAGCAGCCGACGGCGCCGCAGGCGGGACCGCCGCAGCCGTGCGGGGTGGAGAAGGTCTTGTGCAGGTTGAAAAAGCACATATCAAAGCCGGCGTCGCGCGCGCGGGTCACGCCGAGAAGGCCGTTGGCGTTGGCCTGGTCGTAAGCGCAGAGGCCGCCCGCCTCGTGCACGAGCTTGGTGAACTTGAGGACGTTCTTGTTGTAAACGCCGGTATCCTCGGGGTTGGCGACGAAGAAGGCGGCAGTGTGCTCGTTCACAGCGGCCTTGAAGGCCTCATAGTCGGGATAGCCGTTCTCATCCGGGTGCAGGTAGATGATCTTGAAGCCCTTGACGTGCGGGGCGGCCGCATCCGAGGGATGGGAGTAGATCGTGGTGATGATCTCGTTGCGCTCCTTCTCCTCGCCGCGGGACTTATAGTAGGCGTACACGAGGGACGCCATACCCAGAATGCCCTGGGAGCCGCCGCTGGGCTGGAAGGAGAAGCGATCCATGCCGGAGATCTCGCGCATGTAGAGATCGGTGTTGTACATGATCTCCATGATGCCCTGACAGGTGCTCTCGTCCTGCAGGGGGTGCATCTCGCGCATCTCGGGCAGGTTTGCAAGCTGCTCGTTGACCTTGGGGCTGTACTTGACGGTGCAGGTGCCCTGGCCGATCTCGATGTTCACGTCGGCGCCGAGCGTCTCCTGCGCGAGACGCGCATAGTGGCGCAGCACGCGCGGCTGGGAGATCTCCGGCAGGGCCGGGGCCTCCTTGCGCTTGAGGAACTCGGGCAGGGCGTTCACGCCCTCCACGCTGGAGGCGACCTGCGCGTCGGCCTTGTTGACCAGAATGCCGCGCTCGCCGGGGCGGCTCAGCTCGAAAATAACCGGCTCGTCCCACTTTGCCTGATGGAATCCGGTGCGAACCTTGGAACTTCTATCGATTTTCTTCATTTTTCTTCGTCTCCTTTCATCACAGGATCTCGCTCAGCGCGGAAACGAGCGTGTCGATATCCTCCTTGGTATGGACCTCCGTCACGCAGTACATGGCGCACTGGCCGAGCGCGGGGAAGTCACGGGAGAGATCCTTGCCGCCGAAGATGTGCTTTTCAAGCAGCGCCTTGTTGATCTCCTCGACTGTCTTGCCGGTCTTGTTGAAGTCCAGAACGAACTCCTTGAAGAACGGAGCGGAGAAACGCAGGGAGACGTTGGGCAGCGCCGCGAGCTTCTGCGCGGCGTACTGGGCGTTCTGCATAATGGTCTCGCCGACCTCTTCCATGCCCTTGGGGCCCATGGTGGCAAGATACACGCCCGCGGTGATGCCCCAGAGGGCGGTCTGCGTGCCGACGTATTCCTTGGCCTTGTCGCGCAGGTGGCCGAAGGACGTGCGGTCATACGCAACGTCGGCGAAGGCATATTCGCCCTCGGTGTTGGTGCGGCAGATACCGAAGAGACGGGAGGGGAATTCGAGAACGTAGGTCGGGTCGTCCATCGTGGCCATGAAGCCGGACTGGCCGCCGCCGTAGTTCATGTGGATGCCGAGCGGCTGGAGGTCTCCGCAGACGATGTCCGCGCCGTAGCTGTGCGGGACGGCGACAACGCCGAGGGAGATGGGGTCCACGCCGACAACGCACTGCGCGAGCGCATCGTGCGCGGCGTCCGCGATCTCGCGGGCGCTGACTTCAAGGCCGCCGAAGTAGTTCGGGTTCTCGAAGTAGACAACGCCGATGGAGTCGTTGAGCTTAGCTTTCAGATCGGCAACATCGATGCAGCCGGTCTTCTCGTCGCACTTGACTTCCTCGATCGTGAGGTCGGGCGTGCAGTAGTTTTTCACGACGGCGAGCTTTTCGCGGTCCATGGAGGCGGGCACGAGCACGCCGGAGCGCTTAGCAACGCGGCAGCCCATGCGGATGGCGGTGGCGGCAGCCTGCGCGTAGTCCATCGTCGGCACGTTGACCACTTCCATATCGAGAAGCTCGGCCATCAGGCTCTCATACTCGAAGAGGGACTGGAAACGGCCGAAGTCGTTGTAGCTCTCGCCGCCGTAAGCGGTGAGGAACTCGCCCTTGCCATTGATCTCGTCGCAGATGGCGGGAACATAGTGCTGGTAGCAGCCCGCGCCGAGGAAGTTGAGGTTGTCCGCGCAGGAGCTGTTCTTCTTGAGGAGCTTCTCCACGTGGCGGCGCAGCTCGTACTCCGAGCCGAAGGCCTCGGGCAGGTTCATATTTTCCTTCAGGATGATCTCATCGGGCACTTCCTCGTGCAGCTGCTCAAGAGAGGTAAGACCGATCTCACGCAGCATCTCCTGCTCCACTTCGGGAACGGAGTTGGGGATGTAAGGATGGCTCTTGAAGCCTTTTACACTCATTACATTCGTCCTTTCTGTTTCTATTCAAAAGTCGGGTATCGAAGCTTAGGCGATGCCGCCGCCGTCCACGACGAGCGCAGCGCCGGTGACCCAGGAGGCAAGGTCGGAGCAGAGGAACAAAACGCCCTTGGCGATATCCTCGGGCTGGCCGATGCGGGCGAGCGGACGGCCGCTGCCGCAGGACTTGAGGAACTCTTCGATGTCGGCGTCGCTCTTGATCTCGCCGGTCTGACGGCCCTCGCTGATCATCATCGCGGTAACGGTGTCGCCGGGATTGATGGAGTTGACGCGGATGTTGTCCTTGCCGTGGTCGATGGCCATGGCGCGCGTCACGTTGACGATGCCGCCCTTGACGGCGCAGTAGGCCGCCGCCTGGTCGCCGCCCTTGAGACCCCAGCCGGAGCCGGTGTTGACGATGGAGCCGCCGCCGACCTTGCGCATCTCGGGGATGACGTGCTTGCTCATGAGGAAGAGGCCCTTGAGACCCACGTCAAGAACGAAGTCCCATTCCTTCTCTTCGAGCTGGTCGATGGTCTTGCGGACGGTGACGCCCGCGTTGTTGTGCAGGATGTCGATGCGGCCGAACTTTGCGACGATGGCATTGACGGTATCGATCACGCTCTGCTCGTTGGTGACGTCGCACTGGAAGAAGGCGGCGTCGCGGCCGGCGTCGCGCAGCTCCTGCGCGGCAGCCTCAGATTTGGGACTCACGTCGACGATGGCAACGCTCGCGCCGTAGGCGGAGAGCATCTGCGCAACGCCGAGGCCAATGCCGGAACCGGCGCCTGTGATAACTGCAACCTTACCGGTAAGGTTCAGCGGATCTCCCTTTTGAATCATAATATTGATCTCCTTTCAAATAATGGCCGCTCCCGAGAGAGCACCTTGTTTCCTTTTTCATACGGGTACCCTTTTATAAGCAAAGACCGTTCCACTTTTTCCCGTTGCCGCAAAAAAACAGATTTTTAGTTGCTTATGCTAAAATTCCCCCGCTCTGACGCGCCCTGCAAGGCCCGGTTCCGTCATTTTGTTGCTGCTTTGCCAGTTGACACAGTTTGTCAGGTTTTGCCATTGTGTCAGTTCTTGTCATCCGTGCCACGCGCGTTTGTCATGCGTGGCGCATGGATCTGCCCATGCAGGAAGAGCGCCTCCCGCGGGAGGCGCTCTTCCTTACTCATCGTCTTTTCCGTTTCATCTATATGGTATCATCGCCCGCGGCGATCAGATCATCATCGTAAGGCCGTTTTCCTCAATGCCGATCTCCACAAACGGCGCGCCGGGGTCGTACTCGCCGTCGAGCGTCCAGGGGATATCCTCAGCCGTCTCCGCCGTCACATGCTTGACGTGGCGGAAGATCAGGCCCTCGGAATTGTAGTAATCCTTGTTCACCAGCGCCAGAATGAGCGCCTGCATCGCCGCGCTCGTGCGCGGCACGGGCACGAGCAGCAGCTCGAAGAGCCCGTCGTTGAAGAGCACCTCCTCGTCCGAGAGCTTCATCAGCCCCGCGATGGACGTGGAGTTGCTGATCGCGCCGAAGAGATACTCCCCGTCGAACACCTCGCCGTCGGCGGTGATCTTCATGCGGTAGGGGCAGAGCGTGTCAAGGTTCTTCACCCCGTCGAGCATGTAGGCAAAATGTCCGAAGACGTTCTTGATGTCCTGCGGCACGGTATAGGTCGTCTTCGTGAACGCGCCGAAGGAGGCGACGTAGACAAAGTTCCGCTCGCCGAAGCGCCCCACGTCGAGCTTTCGCGGCTCAAGGCGCATCGCGGAGAGCGCGGCCTCGGCGGGATTCGAGGAAATGTTCAGGCTCGCGGCAAAGTCGTTCGTGCTGCCGCCGGGCAGATAGCTCACCGCCGGGCGCTTTTCCTTCGGGATGCGCATCACGCCGTTCACCGTTTCGTTGAGCGTTCCGTCGCCGCCGTGGCAGACGACAAGGTCAAACTCCTCGCCAAGATCCTCGGCAAGCTCCGTCGCCTCGCCGGGGTGCGACGTCACGCGCACGGAGACGAGATAGCCCGCCTCGGAGTAGATCGACACAGCGTCGAACAGAGGCTCGCGCGACTTTCTTTTCCCCGCGCGGGGATTGACGATAAAGAGCAGTTTTTTGTCCATAGGGTCCTCCTCTTTCCTTGCCCTTCACAGCACGCGGCCAAAGCGCGAAAAATACCGCTCCGGCCGCCTTCTCCGCTGCTTAAAATAAATGTTAACAGGCGGTGAAGAATATCATAACACAGGAAATGAGCGGTTGCAATTCCCGGCAAAAAATAGTAAGCTACTTTTTGCAGCCACTTAACGCTTTTTGCCCAAAAAGGGGGAACTTATGAAGACCAACAAGACCTACCTCCGCCTTGGCGCCACGCTGGTAGCCTCGGCGTGCCTGGTACTGGTGTTTTACGATACGTTTTTCCAGTCCCGCGTCCTGCTCGACTTTTTCGACAAGCTCACAGGCGTGCTCTCGCCGGTCATCTACGGCCTCGCCTTTTCCTACCTGCTCGCGCCCATCGTCGACTTTTTCGGCCGCTGCATCGAGCGCGCCTTTCCGAAAGCCAAGGCCTCTGTCGTCCGCGCTCTGAGCATCCTCATCACATGGCTTTGCGCCATCGCGATGATCTACCTCATGTTCTCCATCCTCATCCCCGAGCTGGTCGAGAGCGTAAAGACCCTCGCGGCCAACTTTGAAAGCTACTACAAGACCGTTTATAACTGGGTGACGGCGCTTGTGGAGAATGAAAACCTCTTCTCCGACGAGGTCCTCTCCGATCAGGTGCTCTCCGCGCTCAACGACTACTACGATAAGCTCGTCAAGTGGATCACCGATACCGTCATCCCGCAGGCGCAGGTCGCCATCGTCGCCGTGACGGGCGGCATCTGGAGCGTCATCATCTTCCTCAAGAACCTGCTCATCGGCATGATGATCTCGGTGTATCTGCTCGCGCGCAAGGAGGGCTTTGCCCGCCAGTCGAAAAAGCTGCTCTACGCCATCCTGCCCGAAACGCCCTATCGCCGCACGCTGCGCGCCGTGGCCGAGGCCGACCGCATCTTCAGCGGCTTCGTGCGCGGAAAGCTGCTCGATTCGCTCATCATCGGCATCATCTGCTTCATCTGCTGCTCGATCTTCAAATTCCCCTATACGCCCATCATTTCGGTCTTCGTGGGCGTGACGAACATCATCCCTATCTTCGGCCCCTTCCTCGGCGCCGTTCCGAGCGCCTTCCTCATCCTGCTCGTCAATCCCAGGCAGTGTTTGTACTTCATCCTCTTCATCATCGCCCTCCAGCAGTTCGACGGCAACATCTTAGGCCCCAAGATCCTCGGCAAATCCACCGGCATTTCGAGCTTCTGGGTCATTGTGGCCATCGTGGTCGGCGGCGGCTTCGGCGGCGTTCTCGGCATGTTCCTCGGCGTGCCGATCTTCGCCTGCATCAACTCGCTTGTGAACTGGTTCACGGGCCGCAGCCTTGAGAAAAAGGGCGCGACGGAGGAACTGTTCGACCCCGCCCCCGCTCCCGGCGAAAAAAAGGAATGACGCGCGCATGAAGGCATTTTACCGCGAAAACAAAGGACTGCACCGCTGGCTTTTTGCCTGCGGCGCGGTCCTTGTGCTCTTTTATCTGCTGCGCGCGAGCCGCGCGGCGGCGAACATTCTCGTCTACGACGTCACGCTGCCCTTTGAGCAGCTCTGCGGCCGGGCCTGCGCGGCGCTGCCGTTCTCGGTGGCGGAGCTTTTGTATGTGCTCGCAGCGGTCACGGCGGTCATCCTGCTCGTGCGGATGGCGCGCTATCTCGTCAAGGCGCGCAAAAAAGGGCGCGCCGCGTACCGCTGCGCGCTCTTCGTGCTCGACTTGTGTCTCACGATCTACGCCGCGTTTTCGCTGCTCTGGGGCGTGAACTACCGTGCGGACGATTTCTGTGACAAAAGCGGTCTGTCGCCCGAGCCTGTCGCCTACGAAGACCTGCTGCGCGTCACGCGCCGCTTTGCAAACCGCCTGACGCTTGCCTCCAAGGAGGTCGAGCGCGACGAAAACGGTCTCTTCTCCGCCGGGCGCGAGGACATCCTCGCCTACGCCGACACGGTCTATGACTGCCTCTACGATGAGTTTCCCTTCCTCGACCTGCCCGACCATAAGCCCAAGGGCATTGCTTTTTCGAAGGTCATGAGCGCGATGAACTTTACGGGCTTCTACTTTCCCTTCACGGGCGAGTCGAACGTCAACATGGACTCCCCCGCGATGCTGCTCGCCTCGACCTGCGCGCACGAGCTTGCGCACCAGCGCGGTATCGCCTCCGAGCAGCAGTGCAACTTTCTCGCAGTCCTCGCCTGCACGCGCTGCGACGACGCGAATTACAACTACTCGGGCTGGCTGCTCGGCTACATCCACCTCTCCAACGCCCTCTACCGCGCCGACCGCGAGGCGTGGCAGGAGGTGCGCGACGGCCTTCCCGCCGAGGTGCTTGCGGACCTTCGCTCCAACAGCGCCTACTGGTCGCGCTATCGCGGCCTGACCGCGGCCTTCACTCAGTCGCTCAACGACAAAATGATCAAAAACTACGGCGACGCGCTCGGCACGCAAAGCTACGGCGCGGTCGTCGATCTGCTCGTGGCGTACTACTCCTGAAGCGTTTCCCGGTAGGAGCGCAAAAACGCTTTCGTTCTCTCCTGCTGCGGGTCGTCAAAGACCTGCCGGGGGCTTCCTTGCTCCACGATGACGCCGCCGTCCAGAAAAACGACGCGGTCGCTCACCGCGCGGGCGAAGGGCATCTCGTGCGTCACAATGAGCATCGTCATGTGCTCGTCGGCAAGAGAGCGGATGACGCGCAGCACCTCGCCCGTGAGCAGCGGGTCGAGCGCGGAGGTCGGCTCGTCGAAAAAGAGGATGTCCGGCTTCATCGCAAGCGCGCGGGCGATGGCCACGCGCTGCTGCTGCCCGCCCGAGAGCTGATAGGGGTAGGCGTTTTCCTTGCCCGCAAGGCCCATCTTGTCGAGCAGCGCCGCCGCCTCGTCCTCCACCTCGGCCCTGGCGCGCTTTTGCACGCAAACGGGCGCGTCGCAGACGTTTTTGAGCACCGTATAGTGCGGGAAAAGATCGAACTGCTGGAACACAAGGCCAAATTTCCGCCGCGCCTGACGCAGCGCGGCCCTGCCCGCGTAAACGCTCCGATCCCCCTCCTCGCGGGCGCAGACCGTCTCGCCGTAGGCAAGCGTTCCCGCGTCCAGCGTCTCAAGGAGCGTCGCGCAGCGCAGCAGCGTCGATTTTCCGCCGCCCGACGGGCCGATGACAGACACGACCTCGCCCTGCTCGATGCGCAGCGACACGCCCCGCAAAACCTCAAGCGCGCCGAAGGCCTTGCGCGCGTTGCTGATCTCAAATACCGGCATGGTTCGCCCCTCCTCTCAGCGGTAATAGCCCATGGCTTTTTCGCAGCGCTCCATCAAAAAGGCCATGGCATAGTTGAAAACATAGTAAAAGACGCCTGCCGCCACCAGCGCCAGCATGCCCGGCGTGTTCGGCGAGGCAACGATCTGCTTGGCGCGCGTAAACATCTCCACCGTGCCGATGACCGACGCAAGCGAGGTGTCCTTCACGAGCGTGATGACCTCGTTCGTCACGCTCGGGATGACGCGTTTGACCATCTGCGGCAGGATGATACGGAAAAAGGTCTGTCCCTTCGTGTAGCCGAGCACCTCGGCCGCTTCAAATTGCCCGCGCGGGATGGATTCGAGTCCGCCGCGGTAAATTTCGGCAAAGTACGCCGCATAGTTGATGACAAATGCGACGATGACCGCCGTAAAGCGCCAGTTGCCCGGCACCGTAACGCCGAGCAGGAGCTTCGGGCCGTAGAAAACGACCATCAGCTGAAGCATCAGGGGCGTTCCGCGCATGATGGAGATGTAGGCCTTGACGAACCAGCGCAGGGGGGATATGCGGCTGCGCCGCCCGAACATCACGGCAAGGCCCAGCGGCAGCGAAAAAAGCAGCGTCAAGGCAAAGATCAGCAGCGATGTGACAAAGCCCTGCGCAAGCAGAGAGAGCATCGTGGATACGGTCATAGCATTTCCTCCGTTTGTTGCTGAAAGTGGGAAAAGCGGGGGCTTTCGCCCCCGCTCTCCCTGAGAGAGGATGGACACCTATGAATCAATTGTGTTTCACAATTGCACGGATCTTACTTATTTTTCGATGAGGCACAGGCTGTCGATCACAAGGCCCTGATCGACATAGTTCTGCGCGATCTTCAGCATGGTGCCGTCCTCGGCCATCTTCAAAAGCTCCGCGTTCACTGCGTCGCGCAGCTCCGTGTTGCCTTTGAGGAAACCGATGGCATACTGCTCGGTGGAAAGAGGCTCATCGAGGATGACATAGTCGCCGTCGTTGTTCGCGATCTGATACTGCGCAACGCCGAGGTCAGCGGCCACGGCGTCCACCGTGCCCTGCGCTAAGTCCATAAAGCCCATGTTGTAGTCGCCAAGCTCCACGACCTCTTTGAGAGAAGACTTGAACGCCTCGTCTTCGTTGATCGCGTCCACCGCGGAGGAGGCTGCCTGTGCCATCACGCTCTTGCCGGCGAGGTCGGCGAGCGAAGTGATGCCGCTGTCCGCCTTGACGACGAGCACAATGGAGTTATCCACATAGGGATCGGACCAGGTGTAGTCATTTTCGCGTCCGGTGTAGGTAAAGCCGTTCCAGATGCAGTTGATCGTGCCGCTCGAGAGCTCGGCGTCCTTGCTGTTCCAGTCGATGGCCACAGCCTCAAACTCCCAGCCGAGACGCGCGCACAGCTCCTTGGCCATCGCAAGGTCGAAGCCGTCGTAGCTGCCGTCGGCGGCGATGAAGCCGAACGGGGGAAACTCGGCGTCAAAGCCGACGATCAGCTTCTGCGTCGTCTCGCCACCCTGCGTGTCCTGCGCATCGCCGGTATCGTCGGCGGTGTCGTTCTTGCTGCCGCAGGCGGCAAGGGACAGTATCAGTACGGCGGCCAGCGCCAGCGCCCATAGCTTTTTCATCTTATGTTCCTCCTGAAATACGGCTCTCGGCCGTTTAATTTAGTGTGGTAACACGATATCACAATAAAGTGTATTCGTAAATATCTGTGCTTTACAAAGATAAAGCGATAAAGTGCATTTCTTTTCGCCCAATTTCACAATTCCGCCCGCCAAACGCCGCCCTTTGCTCCCGAAGGGCGCGTTTTTTTCACTGCTTTCGCTTGTTCTTTCCCCTGCCCTGTGCTACAATGCAGGCAGAAATGATGCTATACAGGAGGCCTTTTTATGCTGTCTATTGATGTATCTCATGCCGCGTCCTTCCTTCCCCTTCCCTATGAGGCGGCGCTGTGCCCTCGCCTTGAGCGCGCGGCGAGCTGGCTGCAGCAGGGCGGCGGAAAGGGCTCCGATTTCATCGGCTGGGTCACGCTGCCGCGCGACTACGACCGCGCGGAATATGACCGCATTCTCGCCGCGGCGAAGAAGATTCAGGGCGATTCCAAGGCGCTCGTCGTCATCGGCATCGGCGGCAGCTATCTCGGCGCGCGCGGCGTCATCGAATGCCTCTGCTCCCCGAACTATAACCTAAAGAAGAAGTCCACGCCAAATATCTACTTCATCGGCAACGGTCTCTCCTCCGGCGCGCTTGCCGAGGTGATGGAGCTCATCGGCGAGGATGATTTCTCCGTCAACGTCATCTCCAAGTCCGGCACGACGACCGAGCCTGCCGTCGCCTTCCGCTTCTTCCGCGAAAAGCTCGAGCAAAAGTACGGCAAGGCGGGCGCTGCAAAGCGCATCTACGCCACGACCGACGCGCACAGGGGCGCTTTGAAGGGTCTCGCCGATCAGGAGGGCTACGAGACCTTCGTCGTGCCCGATAATATCGGCGGGCGCTACAGCGTGCTCACGGCCGTGGGCCTTCTCCCCATCGCCGTTGCGGGCGTTGACCTCTCCGAGCTGATGGGCGGCGCGCAGGAGATGATGGAACTCTGCGCGCGCAATGACTTTGCTAACCCCGCCTGGCAGTATGCTGCCATGCGCCATGAGCTCTACCGCCATGGCAAGAAGATCGAGCTGCTGGCCTGCTTCGAGCCAGCCTTCCGATTCATGGCTGAGTGGTGGAAGCAGCTCTACGGCGAGAGCGAGGGCAAGGAGGAAAAGGGCCTCTTCCCCGCAAGCGTCGACTTCACCGCCGACCTTCACTCCATGGGCCAGTACATCCAGCAGGGCGAGCGCACGCTGCTCGAAACGGTCGTTCGCTTCACGCCCTCGGAAAAGCAGATGACCGTCCCCTTCGACGAGGCGAACGGCGACGGGCTCAACTTCCTTGCGGGTAAGCCCATGGCGTTTTTAAACCGTCAGGCCATGGACGGTACGCTCCTTGCCCATGTGGAGGGCGGCGTGCCGAACATCATCCTGAGCCTCGGCGAGAACAACGCGCGCACCATGGGCCAGCTCATCTACTTCTTTGAGTACGCCTGCGGGCTGAGCGGGTATCTCCTCGGCGTGAATCCCTTCGACCAGCCGGGCGTGGAGGCCTACAAGAAGAATATGTTCGCCCTGCTCGGCAAGCCCGGCTACGAAGAACTCGGCGAGACGCTCAAGGCACGCCTGAAGTAAAAATCTTCTTGAACAAAGTTGAAACTTTTGATTGAGCATTGCAAAATCGTTTCATTTATGCTATGCTGATTCCACCAAGAGACCATCCCCCGCAAAAGAGGCGGGGAGCTATTGAAAGGAGTGATTTCTATGGTCAGACTCATCATGGGTGAAAAGGGTACCGGTAAGACCAAGAAGCTGATCGAATTGATCAACGCCACTGCGCAGGAGGATAACGGCAGCGTTGTTTGCGTCGAAGCGAAGTCTACCATGACCTTTGACCTGCACTATCACGTTCGTCTGATCTCTGCCTACGAATACGACCTGTCCAACTACGAGGCCCTGCGCGGTTTCCTGTTCGGTCTGTATGCGGGCAATTACGATATTTCCCACATTTTCATCGACAACCTCTTCAAGATCACCGGCGGCGAGTGCAACCAGGCGGCCGATGACTTCCTCAACGAGCTCGATCGTTTCAGCAACGCCACGGGCGTGAAGTTCACGATCTCCGTCTCCGGCGACCCCGCCCTCGCCACCGACGGCATGCAGAAGTATCTGTAAGGTTTACTTAGGCTACTAATAAAAGGGACCTTCTCTCAATGCGAGAGAGGGCCCTTTTTTTATTCCCCCCTTACGAGGGGGCGGGGGGTTGCAGCGCGCTGCGCTGCATTGATCGTGCGGCGCTGAGCGCCACTGCCAGGCAAAGGGGGTATTCTCTTTCGCAAAAGAGAATACCCTTTTTATCCCCTCACGAGGGGGTAGGGATGGCAGCGCCGATGGCGCTGCACGGGCAAAGGGGATATTCTCTCACGTGAGAGAATATCCCCTTTTAATCCCCTAAGAGAACGGCAGGGGCGTTTCGACTTCGCCCCTGCACCCCTAACGACCAAAAGGGAGGGGCCTTGCCCCTCCTTTTTGGATTATCCACCCCGCGCTTCTGACGGGGCGGCATTGCTTCGCTCGCCGCGCGCGGGGCTGCTGCTTTTTCAGCTTTCTGCTGTAATATAGATTTCTTCCGCTTGCTGTTGGGCGGCGATAAGGGTTTCTTTCGCAGTGCCGTAGTTTTGCTTTTCCATTTGCTCCAATGCATCGGTGATGGCGTTGAACAATGTCGTATACATTTTCTGGTAATCTGTCATATCGAAACCTCCGAACATATTTTAGATACATTCTGCATCTACTATGCACATGATACTTCAAAACAAGCTTATTGTAAACGCATAATAAATATGTTTTGAGGTTTTTATATGGCTATTAAGAGTTTATCTATCCGTATTGATGAAGAAATGCTGCATAAGCTTCACGTTGTGGCCGACTACGAAGGCCGCAGCGCAAACAATGAAATTCTGATCTTGATCCGCGATGCAATCGAGGCCTACGAAGAAAAGCACGGCAAAATCGAACTTTGATGTGGCGACAAAGACGGTCTTCCCCGCGGCGGCGAGCGAAGCAATGCCGCCGGTGCGCACCGCAGTCTGCCGCCGAGCCACCGTCACTCGCGCCCCACGGAGTAGGGCGCGGTTGCTGCCGGTAACGACTCGCAGGAACTCGTGGCGAAGCCACGTACACCGCACCTACACTGCGCAGCGCGTGCAGCCCTT
>URCK01000040.1 GCA_900546295.1 uncultured Eubacteriales bacterium
TTACTTGAGCAGCAGCTCCGCGATCTGGATGGTGTTGGTGGCGGCGCCCTTGCGGACCTGATCGCCGCAGCACCAGAGGTTCAGCCCGCGTTCATCGGTCAGATCCTCGCGGATGCGGCCGACATAGATAATGTCCTGATCGGAGGTGTCGAGCGGCATGGGGTAGATCTTGTTGGCAAGGTCGTCGACGAGCTTGCAGCCGGGGGCGTTCGCAATGAGCTCACGCGCGCGCTCGACGCTGATCTTTTCCTTCGTGCGCAGCACGACGGAGACGCTGTGGCTGCGCACGACAGGCACGCGCGCGCAGGTGCAGCTGACTTTCATCTCGGGGAGGTGGAGGATCTTGCGGCCCTCGTTCTGCATCTTCATCTCCTCGCTCGTGTAGCCCTCAAAGGCCTCGCCGCCGATCTGGGGGATGATGTTGTACGCGATCTGATACTGGAAGACCTTGGGCTCAAGGTGCTTGCCATCGGCCAGGGCCTTGACCTCATTGTTGAGCTCGTCAATACCGCCCTTGCCCGCGCCGCTGACGGCCTGATAGGACGAGGCGATGATCGTCTCGATGGGGCTTTCCTTGGCGAGGGCATTGATGGCCACGAGGGTCACGATGGTGGTGCAGTTGGGGTTCGAGATGATACCCTTGTGCCACTTCACATCCTCGGGGTTGATCTCGGGAATGACGAGGGGAACATTGGGGTCGAGGCGGAAGGCGCTCGAGTTATCGACAAACACCGCGCCCGCCTTGACGATCGCGGGAGCGAAGCGCTCGGCAATGTCGTTCTCGGCCGCGCCGAGGACGATGTCGAGTCCTTCAAACGCCTCGTCGGAGGCTTCGACAATGGTGCATTCCTGCCCGCGGAACAAAATCTTGCTGCCCGCGCTTCTGGCGCTTGCGATGGGACGAAGAGACGCAACGGGGAAATTGCGCTCCTCGAGGATCTTGATCATTTCCTGACCGACGGCGCCCGTTGCGCCGAGAATACCGATGTTGACCTGCTTCATGACACTACATTCTCCTTTACAAAGCTGTGATACAGGACGCGGATGGCCTGTTCGAAATCTTTTTCCTCTACGCCGACGATGATGTTGAGTTCCTCCGGCCCCTGCGTAATCATGCGGATATTCACGCCGTTTTCACCGAGCTTGGCGAAGATCTTGCCGGAAACGCCGGGCCGGTAGGCCATCTTGCGGCCGACGGCGGCGACGATGGCGATGTGCTCCGTTACAGTTATCTTATTCGGCTGCACTTCCTTTTGCAGCTCGCCCAGCATTTCATAGAGCGAGCGGGATACCTTGTCGGACGAGACGACGAGGGAAACATTGTCGATGCCGGAGGGCAGATATTCGACGTTGACCTCGTGCTTTGCGAGCACGTTGAGGATCTTCAGAAGTGAACCCGGCTCGCTCGACATGCCGGTTTTTGCGATGGTGATGATGGAAAAGCCCTTCTTGCCGGCGATGCCGGTGATGAAGCCGCCCTCTTCCTGCTCGTCGCCGATGGATTCCAGGATCATCGTGCCGGGGTGGTCGGGCGCGTTGGTGTTGCGGATGTTGAGGGGGATATTCTTCTCGCGCACGGGGAAGATCGTGCCCTCGTGCAGCACCTGCGCGCCGATGTAGCTCAGCTCGCGCAGCTCGCTGTAGGTCACGCGGCGGATCGGCTCGGGATCGCTGACGATGCGCGGGTCGGCCATCAGGATGCCGGAAACATCCGTCCAGTTCTCATATACGTCCGCGCCGAGCGCGGCTGCGGCGAGCGCGCCGGTGATGTCGCTGCCGCCGCGGGAGAAGGTTTTGATGTGGCCATCCGGCATCACGCCGTAAAAGCCGGGGATGACGACTTTGCGTCCGTCGGCGGCGGCGCGCAGCGCCGCATAGGAGGCGTCCCGGTCAACGCTGCCGTCGAACCTGAACTTGACCCACAGCGCCGCGTCCAGAAACTCGAAGCCGAGGAATTCCGCCATCAGCCGCGCGGAGAAGTATTCGCCGCGCGAGGCAAGCTCATCCTTGCTGATGCCGCTTTGCATCTTGCGCCACAGCTCGTCAAACTCCTTGTCGAGCGAGAGCTTTAAGCCGCACTCCGAGATGATCTCGTTGTAGCGGTCACGGATCATGGCGAAGATATCCTCGCAGGAAACGCCGTATTTGATGTGTGCGGCGCAGAGATAGAGAAGATCAGTGATCTTATGGTCGCCGGAGAAGCGCTTGCCCGGCGCGGAGACGATGACCACGCGGCGGGCGGGGTCTGCGTCCACAATGGATTTCACTTTAGCGAACTGGTGCGCGTCGGCGAGCGAGGAGCCGCCGAATTTCAGAACCTTGAGCATGGAGATCATTCCTCATCGACCGCATAGCGCGCAAGGAGCGCGTGCGGGTCGTCCTTTCGGTAAGAATCGTAGGCGTCGAACGCCTCACGGGCGCTGCATTCGCGGACGAAGGTCTCGCCCATGCAGCGGAAGAGCCATTTGCCCTGCGCGCCCGAGAGATGCACGGGGCGGGGAGCAAAGGAGTCGGAGTAGAAGCTGCGGCAGCCGCCGGCAATGTCGAGGCAGTCGCGCAGGACGTTCGAGCCGGTCGGATAGCCGCCCGCGCCCGCGCCGGAGAAGCTCTGCTTGCCAAAGCGCGCGGCGTAGAGCGTAACGAGGTTGCCCGTGCCGTCGGTGTGCGCCTCGGGCGCGGAGGAGGAGAAGAGCGTGGGGCAGACGAAGGCGGCCACCGCGTTGCCGGACTTTTCCGCGCGGGCGATCAGCTTATAGGTGAGGCCCGCTTCCTTTGCCCTTGCAATGTCCGCCGCCGTGACGGACGAAATGCCGACGCAGGGGATATCCTCTTCCTTGATGTTTGCACCGAAGGCAAGGTCGGCGGAGAGGACGATCTTGCGCCGCGCGTCAAAGCCTTCCACGTCTGCGGTGGGGTCCGCCTCGGCGTAGCCGAGCTCCTGCGCCTTTTGCAAGGCGGCGGCATAGTCCGCGCCGGAATTCGTCATCGCAGAGAGCATATAGTTCGTCGTGCCGTTGAGGATACCCTCGACCGCGGTGATCTCATCGAGCTGAGACGCGCGGGAGAGGGAGGTGAGCCAGGGGATGCCGCCGCCCGCGGCGGCGGTGCAGCGCAGCGCCACGCCTTTTTCTTTTGCAAGGGAGGTGAGTTCTTCAAAGTGGGCGCACATGAGCTGCTTGTTCGCCGTGACGACGTGCTTGCCCGCGCGCATGGCGTCGCAGAGATAGCGGTACGCCGGTTCGATGCCGCCCATGACCTCGACCACAATATCAATGGAGGGGTCGTGCACGATCGCGTCGAAATCGGCGGTCACGGTGCATGTGAGCTCCGGGCGGGGACGGCGGGAGAGAACGGCGGTGACCTTGAGATCGTCTCGCCCCTCGCAGAGCTTATAGAAATGGGAACCGACAGTGCCGAAGCCCAAAAGCGCAATATTCACGGAAAATGACCTTCTTTCTGATTTGGGGATGCTCCGTCAAGTGCGGACGGATTTGTAACTTATGCCGGAATTGTCTTCAAGAGAAAAACACTTGACTTTTGGATGGGAACAATATAACATAGCGTTTGTGAAAATACAATAGGGAAAAGCAAAAAACTTTTCCCGTGGGATACAGGAGGAAACGTCCATGCAGTATCAGAGTACCCGCAATAAAAATCTCAAAGCTGGCAGCGCACAGGCGGTTTTGAACGGCTTAGCGCCCGACGGCGGCCTTTATACGATGCCGTCGTTCGACGAGGCGCGCTTCGACTATCGCGATGTCTTGAACCTCGACACTTTCTCGATGTCCGCCAGAATCCTTTCAAAGCTCCTGCCGGACTTTTCCGAGCAGGAGATGACCTCTCTTGTGCGCGCGGGCTACGAAGGAAAGTTTGAGAGCGACCACCTCACGCCGAGCGTCCCCGTCGGGGAAGACTTCATCCTCGAGCTGTTCCGCGGGCCGACGAGCGCCTTCAAGGACGTGGCGCTCTCGATGCTGCCGCGATTGATGACCGCGGCAAAGGAAAAGTGCGGCTTCACCGATGAGATCCTCATCCTGACGGCCACCTCCGGCGACACCGGCAAGGCCGCGATGGAGGGCTTTTGCAACGTGCCGGGCACAAAGATCATCGTCTTCTATCCCTACGGCGGCGTGAGCGCCGTGCAGCAGGCGCAGATGGCGACGCAGGCGGGCGACAATGTTTGCGTGTGCGCCGTGCGCGGCAACTTTGACGATGCGCAGACGGGCGTGAAGAAGATATTTTCCGCCGTCGGCAGGGAAAAGCTGCTCGACGGCAAGGGTGTGAGCCTGTCCTCCGCCAACTCCATCAACATCGGCCGCCTCGCCCCGCAGGTGGTATACTACTATAGAGCGTACGCCGATCTTTTGAAGATGGGCCGCATCCGCGAGGGCGACAAGGTCGACTTCGTCGTGCCGACGGGCAACTTCGGCGATATCCTCGCGGGCTACTTTGCAAAGGAGATGGGGCTTCCCGTCGGCAGGCTCGTGTGCGCGTCCAACGCCAACAATGTGCTCACCGAATTTTTGCGCACGGGCCGCTACGACCGCCGCCGTCCCTTCTTTAAGACCGTCTCCCCCTCAATGGACATCCTTGTTTCGAGCAATCTGGAGCGCCTTCTCTATTTGCTCTCCGGCGATGATGCGCTCGTCGCGCACCTCATGCGGCAGCTCAGCGAGGAGGGATACTACGAGGTGGACGGCGAGATGCTCGCAAAGCTGCGTTCTCTTTTCTGGGCGGGCTGCTGCGACGATGCGGGCGCGAAGGCCGCCATCGGCAAGGTCTGGCGCGAAGATCACTACCTCTGCGACACGCACACGGCGGTCGCATGGGATGTGGCGCAGCAGTATAAGAAGGAAAACCCCGATCACAACGCGGTCGTCGTGCTCTCCACCGCTTCTCCCTACAAGTTCCCCGCCGCCGTGCTCGAGGGGATCGGCGAGCGCGCGAAGGGCGATGAGTTCGACGTGATGGAGCAGCTGCACGACGTGACGGGTGTGCCGGTGCCGAAAAATCTTGCCTCGCTGCGCGAGCGCGAGGTGCGCCACCGCGATGTGATTGCACAGGAGGAAATGCTTGATTATGTGCTGCGCAAGGCCGCGCAGCCGAAATGGTAAGGAGGATAAAGATGTATATTACCTGTCTTGATATGGAGGGCGTGCTCGTCCCCGAGATCTGGGTCGAATTTGCCCGCGAGAGCGGTATTCCCGAGCTCAAGCGCACCACGCGCGATGAGCCGGATTACGACAAGCTGATGAAATGGCGTCTTGGCGTGCTGCGCGAGCACGGTCTGGGACTCAGGGAAATTCAGCAGACCATCGCGCGCATCGATCCCCTGCCGGGGGCAAAGGAGTTCCTCGACAAGCTCCGCTCCGAGACGCAGGCCATCATCCTGAGCGATACCTTTGAGGAGTTTGCGCAGCCCCTGATGAAAAAACTGGGCTGGCCGACCATTTTCTGCAACTCTCTCGAGGTGGACGGCGAGGGCTTCATTTCCGGCGTGAAAATGCGCTGCGCGCACTCCAAGCTCACGACCGTGCGCGGCCTTCAGTCCATCGGATTCGACACGATCGCCAGCGGCGATAGTTATAATGACCTTGAGATGATCGAGGCCTCCAAGGCCGGTTTCCTCTTCCGCACGACCGAGCAGATCAAGCGGGATTACCCGCATCTTCCGGCGTTTGAAAGGTATGATGAATTGTTGAATGCGATCGAAGACGTCATTCATGAATAATAATGAATGAGTAATCGCGTGAAATGAATTAATATTCGTTAAAAATTTGTTCATTTTGCCCATTGACTTTTTCTCCCAAAAAATTAATATATTTGGCGAAGGCAAGTTGTATGACAAATTTGCTGTCACACCATGTCAAAAAAATAGGAGGAGAAGAAAATGTTTAGCTTCTTGATCTGTCTCGCGTTGCTGATCGGCGGCTACTTCGTTTACGGCAAAGTCGTCGAAAAGACCTTCGGCCCCGATGACCGTGAAACGCCGGCTGTGAAGATCAACGACGGTGTGGACTACATGGTCCTGCCCCAGTGGAAGCTGTTTATGATCCAGCTTCTGAACATTGCTGGTCTCGGCCCGATCTTTGGCGCTCTGAGCGGCGCTCTGTGGGGCCCTGTGGTCTTCCTGTGGATTACCTTCGGTACCATCTTTGCCGGTGCGGTCCACGACTATTTCTCCGGTATGATGAGCGAGCGTAACGAAGGCGCGTCCATCTCCGAGATCTCCGGCATCTACCTCGGCGGCGCAATGAAGAACGTCATGCGCGTGTTCAGCGTGGTGCTGCTCGTGATGGTCGGCACCGTGTTCGCTGTCGGCCCCGCCGGCCTCATCCAGCTGCTGTGCACCAACGGCGGCAGCACCGGTGTCTTCGCCAGCAAGCTCTTCTGGCTGGTCCTGATCCTGGTCTACTACTTCATCGCAACGTTCCTCTCCATCGATAAGATCATCGGTAAGATCTACCCCGTGTTCGGCATCTGCCTGATCATCATGGCGCTCGGCGTGGGTCTTGGCATCTTCACCAAGGGCTATGAGATCCCCGAGATCTGGAACAACTTCGCCAACCTCCACCCGCAGGGCACTCCGATCTGGAGCTTCATGTTCATCACCGTTGCCTGCGGCGCCATTTCCGGCTTCCATGCTACGCAGAGCCCCCTGATGGCTCGCTGCATGAAGAGCGAGAAGCAGGGCCACTTCGTCTTCTACGGCGCAATGGTCTCTGAAGGCATCATCGCCCTGATCTGGGCTGCTGCCGGCTGCGCGCTCTACACCGGCGAGGAGCTTCTGGCCCTCGGCGGCGGCGGCTCTACCGCTGTTTACGACGTCTGCTCCAAGACCATGGGCGGCGTGGGCATCGCGCTTGCCATGCTCGGCGTTATCGCCTGCCCCATCACCTCCGGCGATACCGCGTTCCGTTCCGCTCGTCTTGTTCTGGCCGACTGGTTCCACATGGAGCAGAAGAGCTGGAAGAACCGTCTGATCCTCTGCGTGCCCGTCCTCGGCGTCGGCGCCATCCTCGGCATCGGCAACGCCCTCGGCAAGATCGACTACACCATCATCTGGCGTTACTTCAGCTGGACCAACCAGACCCTCGCCATGATCGTTCTGTGGGCCGCTTCCATGTACCTCTTCTATGATAAGAAGAACTACTGGATCACCGCCGTTCCCGCAACCTTCATGAGCGCCGTGTCCGTGACCTACTTCCTGCTGGGCAATGAGTGCCTCGGCCAGTTCCTCAACAGCAAGACCGCTGATGGCGCGACCGTGTACAACACCGCTGTCGCTTACCCTGTCGGCATCATCGCTGCGGCTCTGTTCCTTGGTATCTTCCTGTACACCATCAAGAAGCGCCACACCCAGCCTCACTACGAGACGCTGCACAAGTAAACCAATCGTAGAGCGGTGGGAGAATGTACTCCCACCGCTTTTTTCAGATTTCGGGAGGTATCTTATGATCTTTGCACCCGTGCGCCTTGGCGAGACGAGCATTGAAGCAAGCGAGCTCGCTGCGGACAAAAAGTCCTGCAAGCGCTTCGGCCCCTGCGGCGTGGGGGAGAAGGCGCTGTATCTCAATAGCTTCCTGATCGACCGGCGCTGCTATGTCGCGCTTTCCTCGGTGCAGCGCGTCTTCAAGCGCGTGGCGCTGAGCAAAGGCGGATTTTCCGGGCAGGGCGTGTTCGGCTCGATCCCCTATCTCGTTGTGCAGTATGACAACGGCAAGGAGAAGCAGTGCACCTTCAAGCGCGAGGAGGACGTGGACGAGATGCTCGCCTGTATCGGCGCTGCGCATCCCGAGATCCCGACGCTCAGCGCAGGCGGCGAGCAGCGCTTGCAGGCCAAAGCGGAGCAGGAGGCCAAGCGTTACTGCAAGGAGCTTTCGCCGCAGGCGCTCTCCGCCCGCGAAACGCTCGAGCAGGCGGAGACCTTCCTCTCCGGCTACCCTGAAATGACGAAGACGCTTGCGCTCGCGGCCAAGGCCAAGCGCGTCAACGAGCATACGAATCCCGCCTACCGCTGGGTGGCGCTGGCCATCGTGCTGGCGGGCGCGGCGTCGCTCATCTACGGCATTATTTCCTGGCGCAGCGGCGGAGACTTCGGTGTGTACTTTGCGCTCTTCGGTTTTGCGGCGGTGTTCTTCTTCTCCGGTGCGCACGTGCTGCCCACGGCGAAAAACAACCGCAGTGCAGTTGAGCGCGCATGGACGCAGGCGGTCGATGCGATGGAAAACATCCTGCCCGAGGATTTCCCGCTGCCCGCGCGCTACGCGCATCCCATCGTGGCAAGGCGCATGGTCCGCATCCTGCGCGAGGGCCGTGCTCAGAGCATTGCGGAGGCACTGGAGGTGCTCAAGGCCGATCTCAAGGCCCTCAATGCCGATGTACAGGTCGAGCAGGAGGAGTATGACGAGGTCGTGGTCATCAAGCCGTTGTTCCTCGTGAGCAACTATCAGTAAATAAGAAAAGCGAATGTCCGGCGCGTGCCGGACATTCGCTTTTTTCTGCGGGGACTTATCGTTCGTTTTCGTAATTCTCGATGGCCTGCAAAAAGGCCCTGCCATAGCGCGCAGCCTTCTTTGCGCCCACGCCCGATACCTCGAGCAGCTCTTCCATCGAGCGCGGGGCCTTTTCCGCCATGTCGGTGAGCGTCGCATTGGAGAAAATGACGTAAGCGGGGACACTCTCGTGCCGGGCAAGCTCCGCGCGCAGGGCGCGCAGCACCGGGAAGAGCCCGTTTTCCTCGAAATCGTCGGAATACGCGCCGCGCGGGCGCTTTTTCTGTGCGCCCGGCGCTTCAAGGCGCTTCTGCATCAGCACGCATTCCCCGTCAAAGAGCACGGCGGAAGTTTTATTCGTGGGGCGGAGCGTCGAATAGCGCGCTTCGAGCATAAGGTAGCCCGCCGACTCGAGGTAGTCGATATAGCGCTCGATGACGCTCGGCGAGGTCTTGTCCATCAGACCGTAGGTCGAGAGGCTCGCAAGGCCGAGCGACAAAAGCCGCTGCTCGCGGCTTCCGCGCAGGACCTGGATGACAAGCGTTTTGCCGACGTAGTAGCCGAGCCGCTCGTGGATGCGCAGCACGCACGAGAGGATCATCTGGGCGGGGAGCGTGATGTCCTCGGTCGCGTAAGCGGCGTTGCAGTTCGAGCAGTTGCCGCAGCTTGCGGGGTGCGTCTGCCCAAAGTAGTCAAGGAGCTGCCCGCGCAGGCAGTCGACACTCTTGCAGTAGCCGGTCATCGCCTGCAAGCGCTCGTAATCGCGCCGCTTTACGCGCGCGGCGTCCTCCTCCGAAAGCTGCTCCGCGCCGCCATTTTCGATGAGAAAGCGTGCGGTCTCCACGTCATTCTGGGCAAAGAGCAGGATGCAGTCTGCGTTCGCACCGTCGCGTCCTGCGCGCCCTGCCTCCTGATAGTAGGCCTCGAGACTTTTGGGCATATTATAATGGATGACGAAGCTGACGTTCGACTTGTCAATGCCCATGCCGAAGGCGTTTGTCGCGACCATGACGGTTTTGCGGTCGAACTGGAAATCGTCCTGATTCTGCCGCCGCTCATCGTCCGTCAGTCCCGCGTGGTAGCGCGTGGCGGCGATGCCGCGCTCGCACAGCCCCTCGTACACGCGCTCGACGGCGGCGCGGGTCGCGCAGTAGACAATGCCGCTCCTCTCCCGCCGCTCGTCGATGAGGGCGGCGAGGGCGGAGAACTTGTTTTTCGGGCGCTGTACATCGAAATAAAGGTTCGGGCGGTCAAAGCCTGTCACGATGCGGTAGGGCGTTTGCAGCGCGAGCAGGCGCAGGATGTCTGTCTGCACCTGCGCTGTCGCCGTGGCGGTGTAGGCCGCGACGATGGGACGGCGCGGCAGGGCATTCACAAAATCGGCGATGCCGAGATAGCTCGGGCGGAAATCCTGTCCCCACTGCGAAATGCAGTGCGCTTCGTCCACGGCGAGAAACGACACGTTCATCTCCTGCATGAGCGAGAGAAAACTGTTCGTCTCCAGCCGCTCGGGCGCGACATAGATGAGCTTGTAGGCGCCCTTGCGCGTGCGGGCGTACACGGTGCGGATCTGCTCGCCCGTGAGGGAGCTATTAATGTAGGCCGCGGGCACGCCCACACTCTTTAGCGCCGCGACCTGATCCTTCATCAGCGAGATGAGCGGCGAGACGACGAGCGTGATCCCCGGCAGGAGCAGCGCGGGGATCTGATAGCAGAGCGACTTTCCGCCGCCTGTGGGCATGACGCAGAGCGCGTCCCGCCCGGATAGGATCGCGTCGATGAGCGCCTCCTGCCCGGGGCGGAAGGCGCTGTGGCCGTAGTATTGCTTTAAGATGCTGTGCTTATCCATAGAAGAAGTTCCGTTCCTTGTTCATCTTTTCCTCCATGTTACCGCAGGATGGGGGAAATGTCCACGCCGATTTGCCCGCAGCACGCAAAATGACGTTTGACGAACGGGGGAAAACGTGGTATCATCACGCTGTTCCCGGAAAGATGCGTTCTGACCGGCGGACAAGTACAATTCATTCTACCGTTCTGGCGGCAAGGATACGTTCCGAGCCTTAAGAAGAGGGGAAGCAGGATGCGGCGGCAGCTGTGTCTTATCTTGCAATGTCCATCCCTTCTGCCATAGCGGCGGAAGGGATGATCTATTTTTCAGGAGGGGACGCAAATGGAAACGCGCGTTGCCGTGCTGGCGGTCATCGTCCGCGAGGGAAGCTCTGTGCAGGCGCTCAACGAGCTGCTGCATCGCTACGGGGAGTATATCATCGGGCGCATGAGGGTTCCGTACCGCGAAAAGGGCGTGAACATCATCAGCGTGGCGCTCGATGCGCCGGGCGATGTGATCTCGGCGCTCTCGGGCAAGCTCGGCCGGCTCGACGGCATCACGGCGAAGACCGTCTACGCCCCTGAACGCAGCATCGGAAAGGAAGGAAACCAATGAAAAAGAACCTCAAAAACATTTTGGCACTGTGCCTGACGCTCGCGCTCGTCCTGACGCTCGCCGCCTGCGGGCAGAAAGCGGACGCGCCTGACGAGCAGGATGAACAGCAAACCGAGCAGGAGGACTTCACCCCCGCGCATTACTCCATCGCCGCGCTCAAGGGGCCCACGGCTATGGGCCTTGTGAAGCTCATGCGCGACAGCGAGAGCGGTGAGACGAGCGGCAATGACTATACCTTTACCCTCGCGGGCTCTGCCGACGAGGTGACGCCCGCGCTCATCAAGGGCGAGCTCGACATGGCCTGCGTGCCCGCGAACCTCGCCGCCGTGCTCTACAATAAGACGGAGGGCGAGATCGAGGTGCTGGCGGTCAATACGCTCGGCGTGCTCTACATTGTGGAAAACGGCGAGAGCGTGCAATCCATGGCCGACTTGAAGGGCAAGACCATCGTGGCCGCGGGCAAGGGCTCCACGCCCGAATACGCCCTGCGCTATCTTCTCGCGGAAAACGGCATCGATCCCGACAGCGACGTGACGATCGACTGGAAGAGCGAGCACAGCGAGTGCATCGCCGCGCTGGCTTCCGGTCAGGCGACGATCGCGCTGCTGCCCCAGCCCTTCGTCACCGTGGCGCAAGGCAAGATCGAGGGACTGCGCATGGCGCTTGACCTGAATGCTGAGTGGGACGCGCTGGGTAACGGCTCGAGTCTCATCACCGGCGTGATCGTTGCCCGCCGCGCGGTCGTGGAGGAGAACCCTGCCGCCGTGAACGAATTTCTGAAGGACTACGCCGCGAGCGTCGACTGGGTGAACGCCAACACCGCCGACGCCGCCGCGCTCATCGGCGAATACGGCATCGTGGACGCCGCCGTTGCGGAAAAGGCGCTGCCCTACTGCAACATCGTCTGCCTGACGGGGGCGGACCTTCTTGAGGCGCTGCCCGGTTATTTAGAGGTGCTCTACAATGCAGACCCCGCCGCCGTCGGTGGCGAGATGCCGGATAACAGCTTCTATTTTGCGTAAATTCATTGCGGCGGGCGCTGTCCCGCCGCTGACCGATTGAGAGGGGAGGGGGGAAGACATGAAGCGAAGAGAGCAGAAAATACGCGCATGGGCGGTCGTTTTCTGGCTATTTGTCTGGCAGGCGGCGGCCATGCTCCTGCGCGCGCTGTATCCGCACGGCGCGCTGCTGCTCGCCTCCCCGCTTTCGTCGCTCGCGCGGCTTTTATCCCTTGCCGCGACGAAGACATTCTGGCAGTCGGTCGGGATGTCGGCCACGCACATTTTCGGCGGCTTTCTCCTCTCCTGCGCGCTTGCGGTCATGCTGGCGGCGCTTTCCGCGCGCTTTCGCCGCGCGGAGGAGCTGCTCGCGCCGCTCGTCGCGGTCGTCAAGGCGGTGCCGGTCGCGTCGTTCATCATCCTCGCGCTCGTGTGGCTGCCGAGCCGCGGCCTTGCATTTTTCATCTCCGCGCTGATGGTCTTCCCACCGGTGTATCTGAACGTCCTTGAGGGCGTGAAACGCACGGACGCTTCGCTTCTCGAGATGGCGCGAGTCTTCCGCGTGCCCTTTTCGCGCACGCTGCGGGGGATCTACCTACCGCAGGTGCTGCCGTATTTCCGTGCGGCGGTCAGCGTGGCGCTGGGCCTTTGCTGGAAGGCGGGCACGGCGGCGGAGGTCATCGCCCTGAGCGGCGGCACGATCGGCGAGCGGCTCTATACCGCGAAGGTATACTTCGAAACGCCGGATCTCTTTGCGTGGACGGCGGTGATCGTGCTGCTGTCGGCGGGCCTTGAAAAGATCTTCCTCCTTGCGGTGGACAAGATGGCGGAAAGGATGGGTGCATGATGGAACTTTGCGTAACGAACCTCAGCAAGTCCTACGACGGCCGGGCGGTGCTCGAAAACGTCAGCTTTACCGCGCCCGTCGGCCTGACGCGCATTGCGGGAAACTCGGGCATCGGGAAGACAACGCTGCTGCGCATCCTGCTGGGGCTGGAGCGGGCGGACGGCGGAGAAGTCGCGCCGAACCTTCGCTGGGCGGCGGTCTTTCAGGAGGACCGCCTGCTCGAGGGGCTGGACGCGGCGGGAAATCTCCGCTTTGCCCTCGGCGCGGCCTACGACGACTCGCAGGCGAAGACGCTGCTCGAGGCGCTCGGCCTCGGGGACGTGGGAGAAAAAAAGGCGCGGGACTATTCGGGCGGCATGAAGCGCCGCCTCGCCCTCGCGCGTGCCCTGCTCGCGCCCTGCGATGCGCTCGCGCTTGATGAGCCCTTCACGGGGCTTGACCGCGCGAGCCGCGACGCGGCGCTGCGCGCCGTTCTGCGCGCCGCGGAGGAGAAGATCGTCCTGCTTGCAGCGCACGAGACGCTGGCGTTACCCACGCACTGCGGAGAAGTGAAGCTATAAAGAAAAGGTCCTTCTGCATGTTGCAGAAGGACCTTTTTTCATTGCGCTTGCCGCTCATCCGGCGCTTGGGTTTTTGTATGCGCGCGCAGGCGCGGCGCGGGCGCGTCCACGCCTAAGAAAAGCTTCAAGAGCCAGACGAAGAAGACGAGCACCAGCACGGGAATGAGGCAGGAGGTGACGAGCATCACCGCCAGTGCCTCGAGAAAATCGTTGAGCACGTGCTTGAGCTTGTCGACTGCGGCGGTCGCGGCGGAGGAAACGCCCTCCGTCACCTTGGAAAAGAGGCCGGAAAGGCCACTTTTTGCTTCGCTGTCCGCGTTTTCATCCGTCGCCTTGCCGATGGCCTCGGTTGTCTGCATGGCGGATTCAACGGTCGCGTCGATGGAGGCGCGGTACGTCGTTTCGATCGAGTCGGAGAGGAAAATGCTCGTCGGGATGATGAGCACGACGGCGAGGGCGAAGAGCGCGAGCTTCTTGGAAAGCGCGCGCAGCGTGTCGCGGCAGAAAAAGAGGCTCGCCGCCAGCAGCAGGCACGCAAGCGGCAGCAGCACGCGGAAGGCTGCACCCGCCATGACGGTCAGCAGGTACTTTTCAAGGAAGATCGCGCACAGCACGATGAGAAAGTACCCGCTCAGGTCCGCGAGCTTTTCGGCGATGGGGGTGGCGGCGTCGCCCGGCAAAAGCGTGATGGCGGCGGAGGCGGCGGTGGAGGCCGCCGTCAGCTCAAGCACCGTCTCCTGCTTCTTGTCGAGCGATTCGATGGCGTGAGAAAAGGTCTGGGGTTGGCTCATCTTCTGCGCGACGGGGAAGAACGAGACGAGCGCAAGGGCCAGCAGCAGCGCCGCGGCCACAAGTTTTTTGCTTACTTCGCTTTTCATGGGGAATTCTCCTTGCTTGGGATGGGGTGTCAGCGTTTCTTCGGCTTGGCCCAGCCGGCCTTGCGCTTGAAGGGCTTTGCCTTTTCGCCTGTTTTCGCGCCCTTGCGCGAATCTGAATGTGCATTGGGCTTTTCCGCCGGTCTTCCGTTCTTTTTCGCTCCTGCGGCGCTCTTTTTGCCGCCCTGCGGCGCAGGCCGGCTGTCGCCGTAGGGACGCACAAGGCACTTCGGCCCGTAGCCGATGAGATCCTCGCGCCCCGCCTTTTTCAGCGCCTCAATGACGAGCTTTTTCTTGTCCGGGCGGAACCACTGGAGCAGCGCGCGCTGCAATTCCTTGCCGTGCGGCGTCGTCTCGGCGAAGACAGGCGTCATGTCGCGCGGGTCGATGCCGGTATAGTACATGCAGGTCGAGAGCGTGCCGGGCGTGGGGTAGAAGTCCTGCACCTGCTCGGGCTT
>URCK01000041.1 GCA_900546295.1 uncultured Eubacteriales bacterium
GCCAGATGAGTTCTGCAAAACGCGTCTCAACAACGCCCAGTTTGTAACCGTCCATGTGTGCCCCCTTTCTTCGCGGGTCTACTTATGATAGACTTCTGATACTTGAAGTCTATCATAAGTAGACTGTACCTGTCAAGCACATTTTGCACCATCGGAATCAAGGAAGAACTCCTTTTCTAAGGGAACCGGAAACTCAAGCGTCGTTTCTTCATGTTTATTTCCCTCCGTTTGGAAAGAAATTCAGATTTCTTTTCCAGCACCGAGTTTTTGAAGAAGCAAAAGACAGGGCTCTGTCATAGGCAAAGCGAATAACAAAGTGATGTCATAATTGTACGTTTTGACAGCAGTACGGCATCCACACTCCGGGTCAGCGGGCTTTACGGCACAGAACGCGCCGGGATGGGGGAGCAAAACGAACATAAACAGGGGTGCATTTCCCCGCTCTCATTGTGACACCATCCGAAATCGCGGAAACGCCCTGAAAAAAATATTGTTTTTCTGATTCTTTCGGTCTAATATCGCAGTATAAAAATGCTCTGGCAAAAAACTCAATTCAACATGGAGGTATCGCTATGCAAAAGCTGGAGAAGCTGTACGAGGGCAAGGCCAAGATGGTCTTTCGCACCGATGACCCCGACCTGCTGATCGTCGAATATAAGGACGACGCCACCGCCTTTAACGGCGAGAAAAAGGGAACCATCGCCGGAAAGGGCGTCATCAACAACCGGGTGACCAACCACCTGATGACACTGCTGGAGGAGCAGGGTGTGCCCACCCACTTCGTGCGGGAGCTTTCCGACCGGGAGGCCCTCGTCAAAAAGGTCACTATCGTCCCCTTGGAGGTCATCGTCCGCAATATCTCCGCCGGCTCCTTCGCCAAGCGGTACGGTGTGGAGGAGGGCATTGTGTTTGACGCCCCCACCATCGAGTTCTCCTATAAGAACGACAGCCTCGGCGACCCGCTCATCAACTCCTACCACGCGCTGGCCCTGAAGCTGGCAACGGCTGAGGAGCTTGAGCGGATCAAGGCGCTGTCCTTCCGTATCAACGACCTGCTCAAGGGCATCATGAAGGGCATCGGCATCGACCTTGTGGACTTCAAGCTGGAGTTCGGCCGTCTGCCCGACGGCAGCATTATCCTCGCCGACGAGATCAGCCCCGACACCTGCCGTCTCTGGGACGAGGTGACCCACGAAAAGCTGGACAAGGATCGTTTCCGCCGTGACCTTGGCAATGTGGAGGGCGCGTATCAGGAGATCCTGCGCCGTATGCTCGGCGCGTAACGGAGCGGCGGGCCTATGTTTTCAAAAATTCACGAGGAATGCGGCGTTTTCGGCATTTACAGCAGCGGCAGGGCAGACGTTGCCGGGCTGACTTACAGCGCTCTGTTCGCCCTCCAGCACCGGGGACAGGAGAGCTGCGGCATCGCCATCAACGACGACGGCGTTATATCGGGATATAAGGACCTCGGCCTTGTTGGCGAGGTCTTCTCCCCTGAACGCCTGCAAAAGCTCGGCAGGGGTCAACTGGCGGTGGGCCACGTTCGCTACGCCACCACCGGCAGAAAGAGCCGCGAAAATGCCCAACCTCTTATCATCAACCACATCAAGGGCAGTATGGCCCTCTCCCACAACGGCAACCTGACAAACGCCGCCGAGCTGCGGGAGGCATTGGAGCTGAACGGCGCGATATTTCACACCACCAGTGACACCGAGGTCATCGCCTACACCATCACCAACGAGCGCCTGCGGGCTCCCTCCATTGAGGAAGCGGTCTCCGCCGCCATGGACAGGATCAAGGGAGCGTACTCACTGGTCATTATGTCGCCCCAGAAGCTGATCGCCGTCCGGGATCCCCACGGCTTCCGGCCGCTCTGCATCGGAAGACTGGGAGACGGCTGGGTCTTCGCCTCCGAGAGCTGCGCGCTGGACGGCATCGGCGCACAGTTCGTGCGGGACGTACGCCCCGGTGAGATCGTCATCGCGGACAAGGGCGGTCTGCGCAGCATAACCACCCACTGCGGCCAGTGCCCCCGCTCGCTGTGCGTCTTTGAATACATTTACTTCGCCCGCCCGGACTCCATCATAGACGGCAGCTGCGTCCACACCGCGCGGCAGCGCGCCGGAGCCTTTCTGGCACTGGAGCATCCCGTTCAGGCGGACGTGGTCATAGGCGTTCCGGACTCCGGCCTTGATGCTGCCCTCGGCTATTCCAAGCAGTCCGGCATTCCGTACGGTGTAGGCTTCATTAAAAACAAGTATATCGCCCGCACCTTTATCCAGCCGGAGCAGAGCCAGCGGGAAAAATCTGTCAACATCAAGCTCAACACCATCTCCTCCACCATCCGTGGCAAGCGCGTGGTGCTGATCGACGATTCCATCGTCCGCGGCACTACCTGCGCCCACATTGTAAAGCTCGTCCGCGAGGCCGGCGCAACGGAGGTGCATATGCGTGTGTCCGCGCCGCCCTTTCTTAACCCCTGCTATTTTGGGACGGACGTCGACTCCCGCGAGAACCTCATCGCATGCAGTCACACGATTCCGGAGATCGCGGAGATTATCGGTGTTGACTCCCTCGGATATCTCAGCACCGACAGCGTGACAAAGCTGGCCGAGTGCGGCGAGGGCTTCTGCACCGGCTGCTTTACAGGGGAATACCCCATTGAGGTGCCGGAGAAAAAGGCCAAGTTCCGCTTTGAGCGCGGGCTCAGCGAAAGGGAATGACGCGCTGAGCAGGAAACATCCCTGCCGCAGGCGGCACCAACAGGCAGGACAACGACGGCCCGCCCGTCTCCGCCGGGCGGCAACGACACCGTTGTCCCCGGCGGCAGCCCCATTACAATGCTCCCTCCATGTTCGACAGTGTTTTTATTTCACTGTCTCTCACGGAGGGAGCATATCACATTATTGTAGACCGCTGGAGCATGACAAAAGCCAGGCGAACCGCTGTGGTTCGTCTGGCTCTGCTCTGGTGGAGGCGGCGGGAGTCGAACCCGCGTCCGAAAGCACTTTAACAGGACTTTCTCCGGGCGCAGTCAGGATTTAAACATTCCCTCTGCGCAAGGACACCTGACGGACCTTACGCTTTGGTAGAGTCATGATGCGTGGGCTGGTCAACTCTTTCCCGCCTCACGGACGCCACGTTTACGACGCCTTCCCCGGCCCGTGGCCTCTCCGGTTCAGACGGCCGCCTACTTAGGCAGCGAGAGCAACTTCGTTGTTGTTCTTTAATTTATAAGTTACCCGTTTTATAGAGGTCAGGCGCCTCTGCCCGCTTATCCTGCCTCCACACCCCCGTCGAAACCGGTACGCCCCCGTATCGTCAACATGGACTTTGTATCGCTCGCGCCGATGCAAAGCGTCAGCGCTCGTTCACTCCGTCATGTCTCCTCTTCAAACGGCAAACGCTCTGCTGGTTTGCCGTTTGAAAAAGGACGAAAGCAGCGCTTGTGCGCCGCAAACAACAACAGGGTCTGTTATGCGAAAGCAAAAGGAAATAAAATTACATCTTCTCCGGTGCAGGATAGTCAACGCCCTGCGTATCCACGCGGATGGACTTGATGACCTGCGGCTTTTTCGGCATGTCGTTGAACATATTGCGGTTCACGCGGGAGATGTCCACCGCGGCCTGCGCATTCTCGGTGATCTTGCCGAAGGCGGCATACTGACCGTCGAGGTGCGGCGCGTCAGCCACCATGATGAAGAACTGGCTGCCTGCGCTGTCGGGGATCATCGTGCGCGCCATGGAAAGAACGCCCAGCGTGTGCTTGAGGTCGTTCTTGAAGCCGTTGGCGGAGAACTCTCCCTTGATCTCATAGCCGGGGCCGCCCGTGCCGTTGCCGTCCGGGTCGCCGCCCTGGATCATAAAACCGGGGATAACGCGGTGGAAGACAACGCCGTCGTAAAAGCCGGAGTTCGCCAGGGCGATGAAGTTGTTGACGGTGTTGGGCGCAAGCTCAGGATAGAGCTCGCCGCTCATCACCGCGCCGCTTTCCATTTCAATGGTCACAATCGGATTTGCCATCTTTCTTCTCCTTATCTCCGCGCCTTCATCGCGCGGTCCATCTCGCGCTTGGCGTCGCGTCTTGCGGCATCCTCGCGCTTGTCGTAGTTTTTCTTGCCCTTGCACACGCCGACCTCGATCTTCACGCGCGCGTCCTTGAAGTAGACGCTCAGCGGGACGAGCGCGTAGCCGTCCTGCTTGACGAGCGCGTAAAGCTTATTGATCTCGCGCTTGTGCAGAAGGAGCTTTTTCGGTCGATCCGGGTCATGGTTGAAGATATTGCCCTTATCGTAGGGGGAAATGTGCATCGAGAGGACATTTGCCTCGCCGTTTTTGATGATGACATAGCTGTCCTTCAAATTCAGCGTACCGGCGCGGATGGACTTGACCTCCGTGCCCTTGAGCTCGATGCCCGCCTCGTAGCGGTCTTCGACAAAATAGTCATGGAACGCCTTGCGGTTCTGTGCCACGACCTTGATTCCCTTTTTCTCCGCCACGGCACATCGCCTCCTTTGCGTTCGGGTAGTAGTTTAGCATACTTTTCCTCCCAGCACAAGAGCTGTCACAAAAACGTAACAAACGAAAAATCGTCCCGCTCACCTTCATTCTGCCCGCTTACTTTATTTTATAGTAGAATTCCGCCCGCCGCCGTGCTATACTCTTGGTATCTATATCATGCTCTGGCGGCGTCCCGCCGCACTGAGGAGGCAGCGATATCATGGACCTGACCGAACGCAGACTTTCCCGCGAGACGATCTACGAGGGAAAGATCTTACATATTTACCGCGACGATGTGCTCCTGCCCAATGGCAGGACGAGCGTGCGCGAGGTCGCCGATCACCCCGGCGGCGTCGCGATCGTCGCCCTCGACGAAAATGACAACGTGCTCACCGTAAAGCAGTACCGCTATGTCTTCTCCCGCGTGCTTGAGGAGATTCCCGCCGGAAAATTAGAGCGCGGTGAAAACCCGCGCGAGGCGGCGATACGCGAATTGAAGGAGGAGACCGGCGCGGCGAGCACACGCATGACCGATCTAGGAGCGCTGCTTGTCTCCCCCGGCTGCTACGGCGAGGTGCTGCACCTTTACCTTGCCGAGGGGCTGACCTTCGGCGCACAGCACCCGGACGAGGACGAATTTTTGGAGCTGTACCGCACGCCGTTTGATGAAATGCTCGCGCGCGTCATGCGCGGCGAGATCGAGGACGCGAAGACCGTCTGCGGCATTTTGAAAGTACACGCCCTGCGCACAGCGCAAATAGAGAAAGAGGAGAACGAGAACTGATGGAACAGAAAAAGACCATCCTCATCGTGGAGGACGAGAAGAACATCGTGGATATCATCCGCTTCAACCTTCAGCGCACGGGCTACGACACGCTTGAGGCCTACGACGGCGAGGCGGGCCTCGCCGTGGCGCGCGAAAAAAAGCCCGATCTCATCCTGCTCGACGTGATGATGCCCAAGATGATGGGCTTTGACGTCTGCCGCGCCCTGCGCGAGGAGGGGGACAATGTTCCCGTCATCATTCTGACCGCGCGCGAAGAGGAAGAGGACAAGATCCTCGGCCTTGAGATCGGCGCGGACGACTACATCACCAAACCCTTTTCCATGCGCGAGCTGCTCGCGCGCATCAAGGCGAACCTCCGCCGCACCACGATGCTCTCCGCCGCCGCCGAGGACAATTCCATGAGCGCCGGCGGCGGCATCACCATCGACCCCGACAGCTTTGAGGTGCGCAAGAACGGCGCACCCGTCGATCTGACGCAGCGCGAGTATGAGCTTCTGACCTTCCTCGCAAGCCACCCCGGCAAGGTCTTCTCGCGCGTGGACCTCATGGAGCAGGTCTGGAACTACGGCTATGTCGGCGATGATGCGCGCACCGTGGACGTGACGGTCCGCCGCCTTCGCGAGAAGATCGAGGACGACCCGGCCAATCCCACCTGCATCCTCACGCGCCGCGGCGTGGGCTACTACTTTGCCGCGCAGGCCTGATGCGCGCACCATTTCCCCGAAAGGAGTGACCGCCTATGTTCCGCAGCCTGCACATGAAGCTCGTGATGATCATGCTGCTGCTCGTCACCTCGCTGATGGCGGTGGTGGGCGCGTTTCTGATGACCAGCGTCACCAACTTCTATATTGACGATTTCTACGACCAGATGAGCGAGGCCTTCGGCGAATCCAGCGCCGCGTTCGTCAGTTCGCTTCGTGAAGAGGCCGCGCAGGAGGACGGCGCATCGCGCCTGCAAACGATGCTCGAGGCCTATTCCGGCACGCTGAGCATCGACTCGCGCAACCGCAACTACTACATCCTCGACGGCAAGAACGGCGATGTGCTCGCCTCCAGCAACGACGACACCGAGCTTCTCGAGCAGACCGAGAACATCCTCACCGCGCGCAACGGCGAGGTCGGCGACCACAGCGACCTTGCCGCGAGCTATATGGACGTCGCCATTCCCATCTCCGGCGGCGACAACAGCTTTATCATCTACATCCGCGACAACCGCAACACTGTCTCATCGCTGAACTCGGAGCTGCTGTTCATCATTTTGCAGGCACTGCTCGTCGGCCTTCTCGTTTCGATCCTGCTCTCGTTCCTGCTGGCAAAGACCATGATCGACCCCATCGAGAAGCTGACCGAGGGCGCCGAGCGCATCGCCACCGGTGACTTTGACGAGACGCTCGCCGTCGAATCGACGGACGAGATCGGCATCCTGACGACCACCTTCAACGACATGGCCTCCGTCCTCCACTCCACGCTCGAGGCCGTGGAGAACGAGCGCAACAAGCTCGACACGCTCTTCCTCCACATGAGTGACGGCGTCGTCGCCTACGACGGGACCGGCAAGCTCATCCACTGCAACCCCGCCGCCTGCGAGCTGCTGGGCCGCACGGCGGAGGAATGCGTCTACAGCGAGTTGTTTGAGTCCGTCTGCCCCTTCTCCCATGTCATCTCCATGCAGCGCAGCGAATTTGTCGAATCCGAGCTGACGGTCGGCGAGCGCAGCGTGGAGCTGTACTTTGCGCCCTTTTCCGATGAAGAGAGCGGCGGCGTTCTCATCGTGCTGCACGATGTGACCGAGCACCGAAAGACCGAGGAGCGGCGCAAGGAATTTGTCGCCAACGTCTCCCACGAGCTGCGCACGCCGCTCACCAATGTCCGCTCCTACGCCGAGACCATCCGCGAGGCGGGCGACGACTTGAGCCGCGAAACGGAGAACGATTTCCTCGATGTCGTCATCAGCGAAACCGACCGCATGACCCACATCGTGCAGGATCTTCTGACGCTCTCGCGCCTCGACTCCGGCCGCAGCGAGATGAACATGGCGCGTT
The DNA here is from genome assembly GCA_900546295.1 of uncultured Eubacteriales bacterium. GTDB lineage: Bacteria > Bacillota > Clostridia > Oscillospirales > Oscillospiraceae > Hominicoprocola. Next base: position 7,330 of record URCK01000041.1, read on the forward strand.
TCCCCTTCTCCGCCGCCATCGACTCCGTCCTCCGCTCCACCGAGCTGGAGGCGCGCCGCCACAAGCACGAACTCACGCACGACTACAGCGAAAATCTGCCCCTCATCATGGGCGACCGCGGGCGCATCGAGCAGGTCATGCTCAACGTGCTCGGCAACGCCGTGAAGTATACGCCCGACGGCGGCCACATCCGCGTCACTGCGGGAAGCGAAGGCGAAACCGTCTGGATGGAGGTCGCCGACGACGGCATCGGCATCCCCGAGGCCGACCGTTCCCGCATCTTCGAGCGCTTCTACCGCGTCGACAAGGCGAGATCGCGCGAATCCGGCGGCACGGGACTCGGCCTTTCCATCGCTACTGAGATCGTGCAGCGCCACCACGGCACGCTCACGCTTGTCGACCGCCCCGGCCCCGGCACGACCGTGCGCTTAGAGCTTCCCATCACCCAGCCTGTCGGCGGGGAGGGCAGCCATGCGTAAGAGATCGACTGTTGCCCACCTGCAAAATGCCGCCATCGCGGTGCTGGCCGTTTCGGCGATCTTCCTTTTGACGCAGACGCCGCTGTTCGGCGACCTCGCGGGCAAAACGCCCTATGAGCTTGCGCAGGACTGGTTCACCTCCGACCCGGCGCTTCCGGAGAGCGTTGAGTCCGACGCGAGCGCCCTCTCCCTCCCCGTGCACATGGTCTTCACCAACGACTACGCCCGCTTCGGGCTCGATGCGATCACCACAAGCGACGACCGCTTTGAGCAGGCCGGTGCCTTCTTCCGCGAGGCCATCGGCTCCGCCGGCACGCTCGAATCCTGCAAGGATTCCGACCTGCTCTCGGCCCTCTCGCGCAGCGGCATCTACCTGGAACTTGAGGCGGAAACGCCGCTTTCGCTCTTTGGCGAAATGCTCGGCGTCAGCACGCCCGACGCAGATCTTCTCAAGCTGCGGCGGCTGCTGCTCTGCCCCGCCGGGGAGAACAGCGTGCTCTACCTTGAAGACGTTGCGAGCGGCTGCTATGTCTGCCCCACGGCGGTAAGCGCCGCCGCGCTCACGCAGGCACTCGCCGCGCTCGACGGCAACGGCACGGATTTTGCCTTTGCCCTCTCGGGCGATTTTTCCCAGCTCTCGCCCTATACGATCATCTTCAGCGAGCCTGTGCAGCGAAACACGCTTTCTGCCACAAACGCTCTCACCGACAAGGAGAGCTTCCTGCGTCTCGCCGAATTTAACCCACACACGGAAAACAGCTACACCGATTCCTCCGGCAACACCGTCATCCGCGAGGTCTACGGCACGCTGCGCCTCCCGCCCGACGGCACCGTCACCTATCAGGGCGACAGCGCGGAGATCGGTTCTCTTTATTATGTCAACTCCGCCGTCCCCGGAAAGCCCACCATGTCCGAATCCATCAACGCTGCGCAGAAGCTTGTCTTTACGCTGCTGCGCGACCTGATCGGCGACGCAGAGCTTTATTTCAGCGGCTACGAGGGCAGCGCCAAGAGCTGCACCGTGACCTTTGACTATGCCGTGAACGGCACGCCCCTCCACTTCTCCGACGGCACCCACGCTGCCTATGTGACCATTGAGGGGCAGGCCATCACAAGCTTTTCGCTCCATTGCCGCAGCTACACCCTCGGCGATTCGCCTGCGCTGCTGCTTCCCATCCGTCAGGCCGCCGCCATCGCAGGCGGCAAATACAAAAGCGCCGAGCTGCACGTCTGCTACGAGGACCGCGGCACGGATACGGCAAGCCCCGCATGGTTCGCCGTCTAAACTGAACTCACCCATGAAAGGAGATATCGCGCATGAAGGCCTCCCGGCTCAAAACGATTGTCATCGTGATCCTGCTGCTGGTCAACGCGTTTTTGCTCTTCCTGCTGCTCAGCCGCCGCGCCGAGCAGGTGCAATCCTACGAGCGCAGCGTTGATCAGCTCTGCGCGCTCTATGAGCGCAGCGGTGTCTCCCTTGAGCGTGCGCTGCTGCCGAAGGACAGCGGCGTGCACCTCCTCTCCTTCGAGCGCGACAGCGCGCGCGAGGCCGCCTTTGCCAAGGCTCTGCTCGGCGGCGAGCCCTCCCTGCTCGATTCCGGCGGCGGCGTGAGCCGCTACAGCGGCGAGAGCGGCTCCTGCGCCATCCGCTCGGGCGGCTCCGTCGAATCGACGCTCTCCCGCCCCGTGGACGACCCGGCGGATTTCTGCCGCGAGCTGTTCCGTTCCTTCGGCTATGAGCAGATCTCCTCCTCGCTCGCAGGCGGCAACGGCAGCGTCACCGGCGTTCGCTGCAATGACGAGCGCCTCATCTATAATGCCGCCCTCTCGCTCTCCTTCTCCGACGGCGTCCTCACCTCCGCCTCGGGCGTTTTCCTCTCCGAGCTCAAGGAGAGCCGCCGCACCGACGGGATTGATGCCGTCAGTGCGCTTGTGCACTTTCTGGATTATTGCGGTGCCTCCGGCGTCGTGTGTACAGAGGTCTCTGCGCTTGAAAGCGGCTACCTACTGCAATCCACCTCCACCTCTTCCCTGCGCCTCGCTCCCGTGTGGCGCATCACCACCGACGTAAATAATTATTATGTCAACTGCAAGACCGGTGAAATCACGCGTGAATAAAATTAGTTCCCCTGTTTTTGGAATTTCTCATGGCCCAGCATTGCATTTTTCGTTTTTTTTGGTATACTGTTTATGTATTATGTGAATACCATGAACAGGTGCTACCGCCCCTGTTGCATTTGATGATAGAATAATGCTATTTGTTCTCTTCCCATAAGGAGTTTTTTATGACGAAATATATCGTACAGGGCGGCCAGCCGCTCTTTGGTGAGGTGCACATCAGCGGCGCAAAGAACGCCGCCGTCGCCATCATCCCTGCCGCCCTTCTGGTCGATGGCGTCTGCCGCATCGAGAATATCCCCCAGATCTCCGACGTGACGGCCCTGCTCAAGATCTTGGAGCAGCTCGGCGCAAAGGTCCGCTTCCTCAACCGCAGCGATGTGGAGATCGACTGCCGCCATATCGCCACCACGCAGGTCTCGCAGGAGCTTGCGCACAAGATCCGCGCCTCCTACTACCTCATCGGCGCGCTGCTTGGCCGCTTCGGCGAGGCCGAGGTCTCCATGCCCGGCGGCTGCAATTTCGGCGGCGTGCGCCCCATCGATCAGCACGTCAAGGGCTTTGTTGCCATGGGCGCCGAGATCCGCGAGGGCGACTTCATCTGCGCCAAGGCCGACGGCGGACGCATGAAGGGTGCGAACATCTATCTCGACGTGGTCTCCGTCGGTGCAACGATGAACATCATGATGGCCGCGGCGCTGGCCGAGGGCACCACCGTCATCGAAAACGCCGCCAAGGAGCCGCACATCGTTGACCTTGCCAACTTCCTGAACTCCATGGGCGCTGACATCAAGGGCGCCGGTACCGATACCATCCGCATTTTCGGCGTGGACAGGCTGCACGGCGGCTCCTACGCCATCATTCCCGACCAGATCGAGGCGGGCACCTATATGGCGGCCGTCGCCGCCTGCGGCGGTCAGGTTCTCGTGCGCGGCATCATCCCCAAGCACATGGACTGCATCACGGCAAAACTTCAGGAGATGGGCGTGCAGGTGGAAGAACAGGACGACACGCTGCTCGTGCGCCACGCCGGCAGGCTGCGCCGCACCAATGTCAAGACCCTGCCCTACCCCGGTTTCCCGACCGACATGCAGCCGCAGATCACCGTGGCGCTCTGCCTTGCCGAAGGCACCAGCATGGTCACCGAGGGTGTGTGGGACAATCGCTATCGCTACGTCGGCGAGTTGACGCGCATGGGCGCGCAGATCCGCGTTGAGGGCCGCAGCGCGGTCGTGGAGGGCGTCGAGCGCCTGAACGCCGCGAGCGTGCAGGCCTACGATCTCCGCGCGGGCGCGGCGATGGTCATCGCGGCACTGGCAGCCGACGGTGTGAGCGAGGTCACCAATGTCCACTACATCGAGCGCGGCTATGAGGATATCATCGGAAAGCTCCGCGGCATTGGCGCAAAGATTGAAAGCGTCGAGTGCGAGGAGATCGTCGAAAGTCGTCAGATCGGCTGAGAAAAACAACAGAAAGCGCCCTGCCGCAAGGCAAGGCGCTTTTCTTTTGGAAAGGAAGATGTTATGTATACTGATCTCTATGCCTCCGACCTGCCACGTGCGCTGCGCGCCATGGCGGAGAGCAAGGCGATGCAGCGCCTTGCTCTCGTCGGGATGCACTGCGGCTGCGAATACACAGCCTATCCCGTCTACGCACGCGCCGCAGCGCCCTATTCGCGCCTGACGCACTCGCGCGGCGTCGCCGCCATCGTCTGGCACTTCACCCACGCGCTCGATCAGGCGGCCGCGGGTCTGATGCACGACATTGCAACCCCCGCCTTTGCCCACGCGGTCGACTTTCTCAACGGCGACCATCTGCGGCAGGAATCGACCGAGGACCGCACGCGCGCGATGATCGCCGCCTCCGACGAACTGATGGCGATTCTTGCCGAAAACGGTCTGTCGCTCGATGCGGTTGCCGACTACCACCGCTACCCCATCGCCGACAACGACTCGCCCCGCCTCTCCGCCGACCGCCTCGAATACACGCTCGGCAACGCACACCTCGTCTTTCGCTGCCCGGAAGAGACGATCAAAGCGATCTACGATGATCTCTTCATCGGCGAAAATGAAGACGGCGAGAGCGAGCTTTGCTTCGCCCATGCGCCGCAGGCCGACGCCTTCACGCGCCTAGCCCTACAGCAGTCAAGGTGGTTCGTCAGCGACGAGGACCGCTTCAGCATGCAGGCGCTCGCCGACCTGCTGCGCGACGCGCTCAGCCGCGGCCTTCTCACGACGGACGATCTCTACACTGATGAGAATCTTGTTGTCGCCCGCCTGCTTTCCGACCCGATCTCCGCAGCGTACTGGCGGGATTACCGGCGCATCCGCGGCACAAAAAGCGGCAAAACACGCCCCGAAAATGTCTATGCCGTCAAGGTTCGGGCAAAAAAGCGCAGCATCGACCCACTCGTGCAAACGAAGGAAGGCCTCAAGCGCTTCACGGCGATCAGTACCGATTACGCCGCGCGGCTCGCAGCCTTCCGCGCGGATGATTTCGACCGCTGGGTCTGGGCAGGTTTTGGATAAGAGAAAAACCGGTGCGGCTGCACCGGTTTTTGATCGCGGTATATACAAAAAAGCAGCAGGCCTTGCGGCCTGCTGCTTTTTTAAGTCTTTGGGTAACCCTCGATGGATCAATTAGACCTCAGTCTCGATGACAACACCGGAACCGACGGTACGGCCGCCCTCGCGGATAGCGAAGCGGAGGCCCTTCTCGATAGCGATCGGGGTGATCAGCTCGACCTTCATGTCGACGTTATCGCCGGGCATGCACATCTCGGTGCCCTCGGGCAGGGTGATGACGCCGGTGACGTCGGTGGTACGGAAGTAGAACTGGGGACGATAGTTGTTGAAGAACGGGGTGTGACGGCCGCCCTCGTCCTTGTTCAGGACGTAGACCTGACCAACGAACTTGGTGAGGGGGTGGATGGAGCCGGGCTTGCAGAGAACCTGGCCGCGCTCGATCTCGTTCTTGGCAACACCACGCAGCAGGGTACCGATGTTATCACCGGCCTCGGCGTAGTCGAGCAGCTTGTGGAACATTTCGATACCGGTGACGACGGTCTTGCGGCGCTCGTCGGTCAGACCGATGATCTCGACTTCCTCGCTGAGCTTCAGCTGGCCACGCTCAACACGGCCGGTAGCGACGGTACCACGACCGGAGATCGTGAAGACGTCCTCAACGGGCATCAGGAACGGCTGGTCGGCCTTACGGTCGGGCGTGGGGATCCAGGTATCAACAGCATCCATGAGCTCGTGCATGCACTTGTACTCGGGAGCGTCGAGATCCTTGGACTCGGAAATCAGGGCGTTCAGAGCGCTGCCGCGGATGATCGGGGTCTCGTCGCCGGGGAAGCTGTAGAAGTCGAGCATCTCGCGGACTTCCATCTCGACGAGCTCGAGCAGCTCCTCATCGTCGACCTGGTCGCACTTGTTCAGGAAAACGAGAACGGAAGGCACGTTGACCTGACGGGCGAGCAGCAGGTGCTCACGAGTCTGGGCCATGGGGCCGTCGGAAGCGGCGATGACCAGGATAGCACCGTCCATCTGAGCAGCGCCGGTGATCATGTTCTTGATATAGTCGGCGTGGCCCGGGCAGTCGACGTGGGCATAGTGACGGCCCTGAATCTGGGCGTTGTCCTCGCCGGTCTTGTAGTTGTGGCCGACGCGGTCGAAGGTCTGGTACTCAACGTGAGCGGTGTTGATGGTGATACCACGCTCACGCTCTTCCGGAGCCTTATCGATGGAGCTGTAATCGGTGTAGTCAGCACCGCCCTGGAGGGCGAGGAACTTGGTGATCGCAGCGGTCAGGGTGGTCTTACCATGGTCGATATGACCGATGGTACCAATGTTTACGTGGGGCTTGGTACGCTCGAATTTCTGCTTAGCCATTAGAGTGATCCTCCTATGAAAAAATTTCGTTGTTTTCCGGTGTGATTAACATACACCGGTATTTTACCGTAAAATGTGGTATTTTGCAATACCTTTTTATCAGGCGCGGTTGGTGCGCTGGCTGATGATCTTCTCCTGAATGCTCTTCGGGATCTCAATATAGTGCGCGGGCTCCATCGTGTACTGACCACGGCCCTGCGTGCAGGAACGGAGGTCGGTCGCGTAGCCGAACATCTCAGCGAGAGGAACGAAGGCATCGATCTGCTGGGCGCCGCTGCGGGCCTCAAAGCCCTGGATCTGACCGCGGCGGGAGTTGAGGTCGCCGATAACGTCGCCCATGTATTCGTCGGGGACGATGACGCAGACCTTCATGATCGGCTCGAGCAGAGTCGGGCCGGCCTTCTGGCAGGCCTCCTTGAAGGCCATGGAACCGGCGATCTTAAACGCCATTTCGGAGGAGTCGACCTCGTGGTAAGAACCATCGT
>URCK01000042.1 GCA_900546295.1 uncultured Eubacteriales bacterium
TGCCGTCGACCGTGATCGTGCCGCCCGAGCAGGCGTCCATGCCGCCGAGCATGTTCAAAACCGTCGTCTTGCCCGCGCCCGAGGGACCCACGATAACACAGAACTCCCCCTTGCCGATCGTAAAGCTGATATGATCCACAGCGCGGATCTCCACCTCGCCGCTGTGATAGACCTTGGAAACATCTTCAAATGTGACGAACTCCGCCATTGCGCGCGTCCTCCGTTTCGAAAATTAACTTGTAGCCTATTATAAAGTACCGCTTGCAAAAATGCAAGTGTCCGCTTGGCACATTGCATGAAATAACTGTTAATTTTTTGGTCAAAACCATGAAAGCTGACCATTGAAATTTGCATTTTTCGCGTCTATAATACAAACTGAAATTGAAGAGAGAAAGGAGCGTGAAACACAATATGTTCGACAAGTTCATCAAGCAGGATGTTGACGATATGATCTTCGGCAGCACCACGCAGATCGTCAGCGAGCGCTGAGATCCATTTGTACGACCACGCGAGAGCGTGGCTTTTTTGTTTTTTTCGCCAAAAAATGTGCAAAGCCGCCCCCCGCAGGAGTTTTTTACCCCGGAGGACGGATTTTTTCTTGCCTTTGCACGGCGCTTATGATATACTTTTTCGGCTAAAGCAGAATGTAATAAGGAGAAAACGCCATGGCTGTGATCGAATACGATTCTTATAAGCAGAAGCTGCTTGCGATGGACGAAACGCTGGAAAACCTGTGCAAGGCCCTCGAGATCGAGCCGGCCCGCATGGAGCTTAAGCGCCTTGAGCTTGAGGCGCACGAGGACGGCTTCTGGAACGATCTGGAGCGCTCGCAGAAGAATCAGATGCGCTCGAAGCAGCTCCAAAATAAAATTCACCGCTACGAAAAGCTTGTCGCAACGCGCGACGATCTGCTCGCGCTGATCGACATGGGCAGCGAGATGGACGATGCGAGCCTGCTGCCGGAGCTGGAAGAGGGCTACGAAACGCTCGAAAAGGAGATGGAGCAGGCGCGATTGACGACGCTTCTTTCCGGCGAGTACGACAGCTGCAACGCCATCCTCACCTTCCACGCCGGCGCCGGCGGAACGGAGGCGCAGGACTGGACGCAGATGCTCTACCGCATGTATATGCAGTGGGCGAACAAGCACGGCTTCGAGTTTGAGATGCTCGACTATCTCGACGGCGAAGACGCGGGCCTCAAGAGCGCGACGGTCATGGTCAAGGGCGAGAACGCCTACGGCTACCTGAAGGGCGAGAACGGCGTGCACCGCCTCGTGCGCGTTTCCCCGTTCGACGCCAATGCCCGCCGCCAGACGAGCTTTTCCGCGCTCGAGGTCATGCCCGAGCTGCCAGACGACATCGAGGTGGAGATCCGCCCCGAGGACATTGAGATGCAGGTCTACCGCGCCTCCGGCGCAGGCGGCCAGCACGTCAACAAGACGAGCTCTGCCGTTCGACTCATCCACAAGCCCACGGGCATCGTCACCGCCTGCCAGACGCAGCGCTCGCAGTTCCAGAACCGCGACTACGCCATGCAGATGCTCAAATCCAAGCTCATGGAGCTCAAGATCCAGCAGCACGCGGAGAAGATCTCTGACATCAAGGGCGTGCAGCTCAAGATCGAGTGGGGCAGCCAGATCCGCTCCTATGTCTTCATGCCCTACCAGCTCGTGAAGGATATGCGTACCGACTATGAGACCGGCAACATCCAGTCGGTCATGGACGGCGATCTTGACGGCTTCATCAACGCCTATCTCACCAAGGCCGCAAACGGGGAACTGAAGAAATAATTCAAAAATGTGCGAAGCACATTTTTGAGAGGGGCTTGCAGAGTGCTGCGCGCACTCGCTTTGCTCGCACACTTGCACACTGAGAAGTATTTTTTCCGCGCACTGGTCGCGGAAAAAATGATTTGATTTTGATTCCGGCGCTACGGCGCCGGAATTTTATTGCCGAAACACTGATTCAAAGGGGAAAACCATGGAGGAAAACATCAGAGAAAACAAAATGGGCACGATGCCCATCGGCAAGCTCCTTGCCAACATGGCGGGGCCTGTGATGGTGTCGATGCTCTTTCAGGCGCTCTACAACATCGTCGACAGCGTCTTTGTCGCGCGCCTCAGTCAGGACGCGATGAACGCCGTCTCGCTCGCCTTCCCGCTGCAAATGCTGTGCATCGCCTTTTCCGTGGGCACGGGCGTGGGCATGAACGCGCTGCTCGCGCGCTCGCTGGGCGAGAAGAACCAGACGGCCGTGAACCGCGCGGCAGGCACGGGACTTTTCCTCACGCTCTGCACCGCCGCCGTCTTCATGCTCTTCGGCTTTACGATGGCCACGCCCTACTTCCGCCTGCAAACGGAAAACGTGCAGATCATCACCTACGGGCAGGACTATGTCCGCATCTGCATCGGCTGCTCGCTCGGCATCTTCGTGCAGGTCTACGCCGAGCGGCTCCTGCAGGGCACGGGCCGCACGAATCTTTCGATGATCTCGCAGATCGCGGGCGCGGTGTGCAACATCGTGCTCGACCCCATCCTGATCTTCGGCCTTCTCGGCTTTCCGCGCCTTGAGGTCGCGGGCGCGGCCCTCGCCACGGTCGCGGGCCAGTTTCTCGGCGCGGCGCTCGGCCTTGTGCTCAACCACACGAAAAATGTCGAGGTCCAGCTGCGCCTTTCGGGCATCCGCCCCCACCGCGCCACCGTTTCCGACATTTACGCCATCGGCATCCCCGCAATCATCATGCAGTCCATCGGCTCGGTGATGATGTTTGGCATGAATCACATCCTCATCTCCTTCACCGAGGCGGCGACCGCGGTCTTCGGCGCGTATTTCAAGCTGCAAAGCTTCATCTTCATGCCCTGCTTCGGCCTCAACAACGCGATGATCCCCATCGTGTCCTACAACTACGGCGCGGGGAAGTTCGACCGCGTGCGCAAGACCGTGCGCCTCACGGCCGTCACGGCCATTGCCATCATGTGCATCGGATGCGCGCTCCTTGAGCTCATCCCCGGCACGCTGCTCGGTCTCTTCTCTCCCACGGCCGAGGGACTTGCCATCGGCAAGACCGCGCTGCGCATCATCGGGCTGCATTTCCCGCTCGCGGGCTTCAGCATCATCGCCGCGAGCGCCTGTCAGGCCCTCGGCAAGCCCATCTACGCGCTCGAAAGCTCCGTCTGCCGCCAGATCGTCGTGCTGCTGCCGGTGGCGTACCTCTTGTCGCTCAGCGGGCAGCTTTCGCTGGTGTGGCTGTCGTTCCCCATCGCGGAGCTTGCCGCCGTGCTGCTCAACGCATGGTTCCTCAAGCGCGCCTACCGCGCCGCGCTGACGGGAAAATAACGCGCAGCAGCTCTGCGCAGCCTCAGAATATCAGAACGGAGGGCCCTTCCGCGGAAGGGTCCTCCGTTTTTTCGCGTTTTTGCCCGCAGGCTCAGTTTTCCGAATCGGTGCGGTTGCGCCACGAGATCTCCTGCTCGAGCTCAAAGCGCAGCTTCTTGTTCTCTTCGACAAGCTCATCGTAGTGCTCGCCCTGCACATAGTACTTCACGAACGTGAAGGTCGCCTCGTCAAGCTCCTCCTCCGTGTAGGACGGCAGCAGCGAGCCGTTCTTGCGCTGGAGGCCGGAGATGTTCACGACCACAAGGCGGCGGTGCTGCTCGGAAAGCTGGAAAAGGCGGAGCTTTTCGGGAATATCGAGCCCCAGATCGTAGGTGTTGTTCACGCGCTCCATGATGTTGCGGTACTCGGGCTTGGCCGAGACGATGACACCGTGCTTCTCAAAGAGCTTTTTCAGGTAGTCCACCGAAACATCCTCGCGGGTGATCGTGCCCTTGCCGAGGCCGGTGAGCATGGTGTTGGAAAGGTTCAGGCTGACGTAAACTTCTTCGCCGGTCTTGGGATAGCTCATGATAGACCCTCCATGATAGTCCGAGCCGCAGAGTGCTGCGGCAGCTTTTGGTATTTACACTTGCATGGTAGCACGCGCAAGCGCAAAAAACAAGCGTCAGGTTGCATGAACCGATCCCGCCAATTTTGTCGGAATCGCCGCGCCGGGTTTTCCCTTGACACGGCGCAGCGCAGATGATATGCTCTTGCCATCTTCATAACGGGTGCGTACCTACCCGGCAGCCAGGCGATAGTCTGGCTGCCGTTTTTGCATCTGTTGATTTTTCTGTGGGAGGAAATCTACCATGTCTTACATCTGGCCGCTCATTCTCGTTGTGGCGTCGAACACCGTGTATCACATCTGCGCCAAATCGCTGCCCGAGAGCGTTGATCCGCTCGCGTCGCTCACGGTCACGTATCTGATCGGCTCAATCTTTTCGGGCATCCTGTATTTTGTGACGAACCGCGGCGGGGCGAACCTTCTGCACGAATACAGCCAGATGAACTGGGCGCCGTACCTGCTCGGTCTCGCGGTCGTCGGTTTGGAAGCTGGCAGCATGCACGCTTACAAGGCGGGCTGGCCGGTCAGCGCGTTTCAGGTGTCGTCTGCGGCGGCCATCGCGACGATTTTAGTGTTCATTGGGTATCTTGTCTACCACGAAGCCATCACGGTCAACAAGCTCGTGGGCCTTGCGCTGTGCCTTGTCGGGCTCTATTTTCTCAACAAATGAGTTGTGCCGCGGCTTTTGCCGTGGTATGATGGGGAAAACTTGTTTTAAAGAAGGAAATTTGATCTATGAAAGCTGCACGCGAATATCCGACCGTCACCGTCACCGCCAAGGGCACGCGCTGGCTCGAGAGCGGCCACCCCTGGGTCTACGACTCCGACGTTGCCCGCGAGCCGGGGGAGGGCGAGTGCGAGAACGGCGCGCTCGTGGATGTGGTGTCGGAAAAGGGGAAGTACCTCGGCACGGGCTTTTTGAGCCGTCTCAGCCGCCTGCGCGTGCGCATCGTCTCGCGCAACGCGAACGACCGCTTCGATGAAAGCTTCTGGCGGCGGCGCGTGCGCTACGCCTGGGACTACCGCAAGGCGGTGATGGACGGGCAGACCGGCTGCTGCCGCCTCATCTTCGGCGAGGCGGACGCTTTCCCCGGCCTCACGGTCGACCGGTTTGAAAACCTGCTCGTCACGCAGACGCTCTCGCTCGGCATGGAGAAGATCAAGGACATGCTCTTCCCGCTCATCGTCGAGGTTCTGGAGGAGGACGGCGAGAAGATCGACGGCCTTTTCGAGCGCAACGACGTGCTGCTGCGCGAAAAGGAGGGCTTATCGCAGAATAAGGGCTGGTTTGCCCTTCCGGGGAAGGAAACGCCCGCAAGCCCCATCACCGAGATCTGCGAAAACGGCGTTTTCTACCGCGTGGACGTCGAAAACGGGCAGAAGACGGGCTTTTTCCTCGACCAGAAGTTCAACCGCCTTGCCGTGGCGCGCCTCGCGCGCGGAAAGCGCGTGCTCGACTGCTTCACGCACACGGGCTCCTTTGCGCTCAACGCCGCAAAGGGCGGGGCGGAGCACGTGACGGCGGTGGACGTATCCGAGAGCGCGGTCGAAATGGCGCGCGCGAACGCAGCGCGCAACGGCCTTACGGACAGGATGGACTTTCTCGCCGCCGACGTTTTTGACCTCCTGCCGCAGCTTGAAGCCGCGCACGAAAAGCCCTATGATTTCATCATCCTCGACCCGCCGGCCTTCACCAAGTCGCGCCGCACGGCGAACAATGCCGAAAAGGGCTACAAGGAAATTAACCTCCGTGCAATGCGCCTTCTGCCGCGCGGCGGCTATCTTGCCACCGCCTCGTGCAGCCACTTCATGCCCTCTGAGCGCTTTGAGCGGATGCTGCGCTCCGCCGCCGCGGACGCGGGCGTGGAGCTGCGGCAGATCGAAGCGCGCGCACAGGCAAGCGACCACCCCATCCTCTGGAACGTGCCGGAGACGGATTACCTCAAGTTCTATTTATTCCAGGTCGTATAATAGGATACAAAAAATCCCTGCTGTAAAAACAGCAGGGATCTTTTCTTACTTGCTTTCCTCGCCGGAGGGTTCGTCCTTCGGCTCATCCGGGGGCGTTTCCTCGTTCGGCTCGTCCTGCGGCTCATCCGCGTCACCGTCCCGGTGCGGCGGCATCTCGATCTTTTCGCTCGTCATCGAGATGTGCTTGGCGGGCGCTTCGATCACGCTCGGCTGGGAGGGACGGAAGCCCTCATCGCCTGCGCGGGTGGAAGCGTAGGCCTCCTCCACGGTGGAGGGATCGCGGCCTTCGAGGATGGCGACCATCTCGCCGCCGGTGATCGTTTCCTTCTCAAGGAGGTAGGCAACGACCTTATCCATATCCTCGCGGTTGTCGCGGATGACCTGCACGGCGGCCGCGTAGCACTTATCGAGGATGTTTTTCACCTCGCGGTCCATGATGGCAGCGGTATCCTGCGCGCAGTCGAGGCCGTAGCCGCCGTCGAGGTACTGGTTGCGCACAGACCCGAGCGCGACCATGCCGATCTCATCGCTCATACCGTACATCGCGACCATGCTGCGCGCGATGCCCGTGGCCTCCTGAATATCCTGCGAGGCGCCGTTGGTCATCGTGTTCATCACGACCTCCTCGGCGGCGCGGCCGCCCATGGAGACGGCGATCTTCGCCATCAGCTCATCGCGCGTGCACAGGTTCGTCTTGTCCTCCTCGGGCATGAGGAGCGTGTAGCCAAGGCTTCCCTCGGTGTGCGGCACGATCGTGATCTTCTGCACAGGCTCGGCGTTCTTCTGCTTGTAGGCGACCATCGCGTGGCCGACCTCGTGATAGGCGACGAGCTTCTTTTCAAACTCGGTGAGGACGCTGTTCTTCTTCTCGCTGCCCGCGATGACGAACTCGAACGCCGCGAGCATATCCTCCTGCGTGACGAGCTTGCGTCCCTTGCGCACGGCGCGCAGCGCCGCTTCGTTGGCAAGGTTTGCAAGATCCGCGCCCACGCAGCCCGCGGTCGCGAGCGCGACCTTCTTGAGGTCTACGTCCTCGGCGAGCTTGATGCCGCGCGTGTGGACCTGAAGGGTCGCAAGGCGGCCGGCGAGGTTCGGGCGGTCGACGGTGATGCGGCGGTCGAAGCGGCCGGGACGCAGCAGCGCCTTATCGAGCACCTCCGGGCGGTTCGTCGCGGCGAGGACGATGACGCCCTTGCTGGGGTCAAAGCCGTCCATCTCGGTGAGCAGCTGGTTGAGCGTCTGCTCGCGCTCGTCGTTGCCGCCGCCGTAGCGGCTGCCGTCGCGGGATTTGCCGATGGTGTCGATCTCGTCGATGAAGATGATGCAGGGGGCGACCTTCGCGGCCTCGGCAAAGAGGTCGCGCACGCGGCTCGCGCCGACGCCCACGAACATTTCAACAAAGTCGGAGCCGGAGATGGAGAAGAAGGGCACCTTTGCCTCGCCCGCCACAGCCTTGGCAAGCAGCGTCTTACCCGTACCGGGAGAGCCGACGAGCAGCGCGCCCTTGGGGATCTTCGCGCCGATGGCGGTGTACTTTTCGGGGTTGTGCAAAAAGTCGATGATCTCAACGAGCGATTCCTTCGCCTCGTCCTGACCGGCCACGTCCGCGAACGTCACGCCCGTGGACTTTTCCATGTAGACCTTGGCGTTGGCCTTGCCGACGCTGCCGATGCCGCCGATACCGCCCATGCCGCCGGACTTCTTTGCCACGATGTTCATCAGCAGCATGAACGCGCCGACCATCAGCACCGTGGGCAGGATATAGGTCACCATAAAGGCGAGCACCGGCGAGATGGGCGCTTCGTAGGGCTTGGTGTAGGTCACGCCCTTTTCATCGCACAGCGCGAGCAGATTTTCCGTCGCGTCGGGGATGATGGTGGTGAAGAGCGTGTAGTCCTGGTTGTAGCTCTTCCCCTCGGCGTCGGTGTAGGTGTAGCCTTCCACCGGCGTGATGGTGAAGACCGAGTCGCCGAATTCGATGGACTTGACCTTCCCCGCCTCGACGAGATCGATGAGCTCGCTGTAGGCGATCTCGCAGGAGCTTTCCGCGGCTCTCGCCTGATCGAGCATGACGGAGAGATAGTTGACGGCGATGGTGAGCAGCAGCGCCCACAGCACGATCGACCACATCCCTCCGCCGCGGCGGTTCTTGTCGTTGCGGTTTTGTTTGTTGCGGTTGTTCTGATCCATGATATTCCTCCTGTCAGGAGTCAGTAAAATGCGGTGATACGCACTTTCTCTATGTAATGTGCATCACTATACCATAGAAAGAAGAAAGGCACAAGTTTTCAGCGGTGAACTTTCGATGAACTTTTGTTTTTCGCCCTCTTTATCTTGCCCCGCTTCTGTGTTATAGTTGTAATGGGTTATTTTACCGAAATATATTGTAAGGAGAAATTCTTTGATGGATAAGGAACGCAGGGAAAAGACCGTCCGCGTGCAGGACGCGGAGGCGGACGGCGTCATCGAGGGGCGCAATGCCGTCATCGAAGCGCTGCGCGCGGGCGCGAGCATCGACAAGATCTTCATCCAGAAGGGGGAGACGGACAGGACGCTCGGCCACATCGCCTCCACCGCCCGCGCCGCCGGCGTGGTCGTTGTGGACGCGGACAAGCGCAAGCTCGACTTCATGAGCCGCACGCACGCCCATCAGGGCGTCATCGCGCTCGCGAGCGTGCGCGAATATGTGAGCGTGGAGGACATTTTGAACATCGCGCGCGAGAAGGGCGAAAACCCGCTCATCGTCGTCTGCGATGAGATTTCCGACCCGCACAACTTGGGCGCGATCATCCGCACGGCCGAGTGCGCGGGCGCGCATGGCGTCGTCATCCCCAAGCGCCGCAGCGCGGGCCTGACGAGCATCGTCGGCAAGACGAGCGCGGGCGCGGTGAGCTATGTGCCCGTGGCGCGCGTGCCGAACATTCCCGCGCTTTTGGAGCAGCTGCAAAAAGAGGGCGTGTGGGTCTTCGGCACGGCGGCCGAGGGCACCTGCGATCTCTACTCCGCCGACCTCAAGGGCCCTGCCGCCATCGTCATCGGCAGCGAGGGCGACGGCATGACGAGACTGGTGCGCGAAAAGTGCGATTTCCTCGTCAGCATCCCGATGAAGGGCAAGATCTCGTCGCTCAACGCTTCCGCCGCCGCTGCCATCCTTCTCTATGAAGCGGTGCGCCAGCGCCTGTAACGAAGAAGGATCGCCATGGATCAAAAAGATCTTGATTTTGAACAGGACCTCATCGACTCTGAGCTGCTGCTGAAAAACACGGCCCGCAGCATGGACGATGACGCCGAATACACGCTCGAGAGCATCCTTGCCGAATACGGCGGGGATGCCGCTTCCGCTGCGCCCGAAAGCGCTCCCGCGCAGGAGAAAGCCCCCGCCGATGATCCCCCCGCCCGCGGGACGGTCATCCCCTTTCCCGGCGCGCAGCGCGCCGGGGATGAGGACGTGGGCGAGGCAGGCGAGGATGTGAGCGGCGAAACCGGCGCGGAGGCGGAAGCAGGCGAGGAGCCGGAGGCAAACGCGCCCTTCGACCCCAGCAAACCCGTCTCTCTACAGGACATTCTCGCCCAGACCGTGCAGGAGGCGCTCGCCGAGCGCGAGGAAGAGGTCATCCTTGAAGAGCCTCCGAAACGGCGCAGCCTCTTCTCGCGCAAAAAAATGCGCGACACCGAGCAGCTTTACGCAAGCGAAGACGAGGAAGAGGAAGACGATGAGGAGGACGAGGACCCCATCCCCGACCTTCCCGAACCACCCGCGGACGAAACGCTCGCAGAGCTTCGCTCTCAGCTCTCGTCGGCGACGAAGGCGCGCCGCGCCGTCGGCATCCTGACGCTTCTCATGTGGCTTGCGCAGCTGGCCGCGCATTTTTCGCTCATGCCCGCGCTCTACTGGGACGAGCCGCTGCTGCGCACGCTGCCCTACCTTGGCCTCGAGCTTCTCGCGTGCGTCTTCGGTTTCCGCGTCTTTCTCGACGCTTTCCGCAAGGCGCGCCTCGGCGTGGTGACCGCGCCGCTTCTGACGTTTCTCCTCTGCCTTGTGACGCTCGGCGACACGGCGCTGTGCGCCTTCCTGCCCGCGCGCGCGGCTCTGCAGGCGCCGCTGCCCGCCATCGCCGTGCTTGCGCTCTACGCTTCGCTCCTCGGCGAAACGGCGCGGGTGCGCGGCCTTTACGACACCTTCCGCATCGCCGCCATGGGCGACGCACCCTATATTGTCACCGTGACGGCGGGCGGCGCGGCCAAGCGCACGGGCTCGAGCGCGGGCTTTTCCAATGCCGCGCGCGCATCCGACCCCTATTCCCGCTGGCAGAGCGTGCTGCTGCCGGTGCTGTTCGTCGCGAGCGTCGTTTTCGCGCTGCTCGCAACGCTGGAGAGCAAGCAGAAGCTTCTTCTCCTGTGGAACCTCTCGGTACTGCTTGCAAGCGCGGACCTGCCGGCCTTCCCGCTCGCCTGTTCGCTGCCGCTAAAGCGCATCGCCGCGCGCCTTGCCAAGAGCGGCAGCGCCGTGGCGGGCTACGCCGGGGCGGACGCCATCCGCCGCAGCAACTGCGTCATCCTGACCGACGGCGACCTTTTCCCGCCGGGAACGGTGACGCTCGCGGGCCTCAAGGTCTTCGGCGAGGAGAGCGGCAAGGTCATCTCCTACGCCGCGACGATGGCCCGCGCCGCGGAGTGCGGCCTCAGCAAGCTCTTTGACGACCTGCTCACGCGCGACGGCGGCTTCCGCGAGCGCGTGGAGGGCGTGGACTTTTACGAAGAGGGCGGCGTCAGCGGCCGCATCCACGGCGAGACGGTCCTTTTCGGCACGATGGGCTTTATGCGCAAGCGCGGCGTGAACCTGCCGCGCAGCCTCGGGCTCAAAACGGGCGTCTTCCTCGCAGTCGACGGCACGCTCATCGCGGTCTTCGCCGTGAAGTACATGCCGGCTGAAAATGTCGACTGGGCGCTCCACGCCCTGCACCACAGCCGCATCACGCCCGTGCTTGCCGTGCGCGACGGCAACATCACGCCCGCTCTCTTAAAGCGCAAGTTCGGCACCGACACGCGCGCGGTCTACCCCAAGCTCGGAACGCGCCTCGCCCTCTCCGAGCGCGGCGGCGGGCGGCCGTATGCCCTTTTGATGCGCGAGGGGCTCATGCCCTATGCCGAGGTCGTGCTCGGCAGCAAGCGGTTATGCAGGTCTGCGCGGCGCTGCACGCTGCTGACGATCCTCGCCTCCACAGCCGCAACGCTTCTGGCCTTTTATCTGACCTTCGTGGGGGCATACAGCGTCCTCACGCCGCTTTCCGTCCTCATTTTCGTACTTTTGTGGTCACTCAGCGCGCTGCTTGACGGCCTGCTCAGCGACCGCTATTGAGCATTTCAAACGAAGAAAACGGGAAAATATGAAAAATCATGGTTGAAATAACAAAAAAATCATGGTATGATTTTCTTCGTTGAGTAATATCTCACAAATGATGAGATTTACATTTCGGAAGGAGACTGACCCCTATGAGTGCAAAAGACATCCGCAATATCGTGCTGCTTGGCCATAGCGGCAGCGGCAAAACCACCCTCGCTGAGCGTATGCTCTTCCTGACCGGCGGTACCGACCGTCTCGGCAGGATCGCCGACGGCAACACCACCTGTGACTACGATCCGGAGGAGATCCGCCGCCAGGCGAGCATTTCGCTGGCTGTGGCTCCCGTGGAATATGACAGCTGCAAGATCAACGTGCTCGACGCGCCCGGCGGCTTTGACTTCGCCGGCGAGGTCGCGGAGGCCGTTCAGGCAGCCGACGCCGCCGTGATCGTCTGCTCCGCCAAGGCCGGCATCAGCGTCGGCGCAGAGAAGGCATGGAAGTATTGCGAAAAGAATAACCTCCCCCGCCTGATCTACATCTCCAAGATCGACGAGGAGAACTCCGACTATAACGCCGCGTTCGCCGCGCTGCGCGAGCGCTTCGGCAAGAACATCGCCCCCGTGGTCGCCCCCATCTGGGACGAGAGCAAGAAGGTCATCGGCATCATCGACGTGCTGCATAAGCGCGCCTTCGAGTTCAACTCCACCGGCGGCCGCGTTGAGATCGAAGTGCCTGAGAACAAGCTCCCCGTGCTCGATGAGCTCTACGACGCGCTCAAGGAGTCCGTCGCCGAGACGAGCGAGGAGTTCATGGAGAAGTTCTTCGCCGGCGAAGACTTCACCTATGCCGAGATGATCCAGGGCCTGCGTCAGGGCGTGAAGGATCTCTCCCTCTTCCCGGTCGTGTGCGGCTCCGCCCTGCAGGGCATGGGCACGCGCATCCTGATGGATACCATCGTCGAGCTGCTCCCGAGGCCGCAGGACGCCCGCGCCCTGATGGCCGAGAACGAAGACGGCGAGTCCTCCGAGTTCGTCATCGCGCCCGGCGCACTGCCGACCGCGTTCGTCTTCAAGACCATTTCCGACCAGTACGGCAAGTATTCCTACGTCAAGGTGCTCTCCGGCTCCATCAAGCCCGATATGCCCATGGTCAACGCCCGCACGGGCGAAACCGAGAAGCTCGGCCGCCTGTACATTGCCAAGGGCAAGAAGTACACCGAGGTCAAGGAGCTTACCTGCGGTGATATCGGCGCCATCGCCAAGATGGACAAGGTCAAGACCGGCGACACGCTCTGCGAGCCGCGCAAGGTCGTCAAGATCGAGCCCATCCCCTTCGATGAGCCGTGCTACAGCGTGGCCATCGCGCCCAAGACCCGCGGCCAGGAGGATAAGATGGCTCAGGGTCTCAACCGCCTGAACGAAGAAGACCCGTCCTTCCGCGTCGTCAACAATGCCGAGACGCACCAGATGGTCATCTCCGGCGCGGGCGACATTCAGGTCGACGTGTTGGTGAGCAAGCTCAAGAGCCGCTTCGGCGTTGAGGTCGTGCTCGACACGCCGCGCGTGCCCTACCGTGAAAAGATCCGCAAGACCGTGCAGAAGCAGGGCCGTCATAAGAAGCAGACCGGCGGCAGCGGCCAGTTCGGTGACGTTTGGATCCGCTTCGAGCCCAACGAGGAGAGCGAAGAGATGGTCTTCGCCGAGGAAGTGTTCGGCGGCAGCGTGCCCAAGAACTTCTTCCCCGCCGTTGAAAAGGGCCTGCGCGAGGCCTGCGTCCACGGTCCGCTCGCGGGCTACCCGGTCGTGAACCTCAAGGCCGTCCTCTACGATGGCTCCTACCACCCGGTCGACTCGTCCGAAATCGCGTTCAAGACCGCGGCGAACCTCGCCTACAAGGCAGCGATGCCCGAGGCGTCCCCGGTCCTGCTCGAGCCTGTGTGCGAGCTCAAGGTCACCGTGCCCGACCAGTACATGGGCGATATCCTCGGCGACCTCAACAAGCGCCGCGGCCGCGTGATGGGCATGACCCCGACCGGCAACGGCGAGCAGATCATCGAGGCAGAGTGCCCCGAGGCGGAGCTGATGAGCTACGCCATCGACCTGCGCTCCATGACGCAGTCCCGCGGCTCGTTCGTGATGCACTTCGTGCGCTACGAGCAGTGCTCGGCCGACGCGCAGGCGAAGGCCGTCGCGGCAGCCAAGGCCATGCAGGAAGCGGAATAATCTGTAATAAAAAGAGGACTTCTCCTGTGAGAAGTCCTCTTTTTTTGCTCCCCGCAAGGGGAGAGGTCAGTTCTTTTGATAGATCGCAAGGCCGAAGGCGAGCTGCACGTCGAGCTCCTTTGCCCGCTCGGCCTTCTGCTGGTCCTTCGCGCCGGTCTTATAGTAGTAGGGCGTCATGCGGAAGAGCGCAAGGATATCCTCCGTGCAGGGCAGGTGGATGCGGTCGCGCACCTCGCGCGTCTCGATGAGGGTGAAGCCCTCGGTTTCGAGTGGCGTGGGCGGATTGTCGCGCGGTAAGTCGTAGATGAGCGCTTTCAGCTCCCACAAATGCTCGCGCAGGGGATAGGCGCGCAGAAGATAACCGCCGCGCTTCAGCACGCGCGCAAATTCCTCGGGTACGAAGGGGGAGAAGATGTTGAGCACCTCGTCGACGCTCCCATCCGCGACCGGCAGATGCGCGCAGGAGGCGACGCAGAGCGTAAAGTCCGTCGAGCGCTTTGCCGCGTACTGGAGGGCGGTCTTCGAGATGTCGACGCCGATGAGTTCTCCCGTTTTTCCCGCCTCTTCGATCGCGCGCAGCACGGCGAGAGAATAGATGCCCTCGCCGCAGCCCGCGTCGAGCACCGCCGCCTTATTGGGCGCGAATTCCGCCGCCGCGTCCGCGACGGCGGCGATGAAGCGGTCGTAATAGCCCTTGTCCAAAAAGTCGCGGCGGGCGC
>URCK01000043.1 GCA_900546295.1 uncultured Eubacteriales bacterium
ACCGTCAGCTAACAGTTGATAAGTAAATTAGTTCCTTATCACTGTTAAGCCAAGGCTTTCCGTTTTTTTGTGTATGGCTAATGTGTATCGGGAAACATCAAAATTGCGAAGATGTTTTCATACGCCGGCATCGTTATATGAACACGGCTTTTCGATATAGCTACTTTGATATGTTGCTTCAAACGCTTGCGGTCTCTTGTATTTCAGCGTTTAATGGGGGCGAACCTCATCATAAAAACGGATATACTCATCCACGCTCTTCCGAAAATGCCGTTCAGAAGTGCATTCACGCCGGTAGGTCTCCTCTTTTTTAAATGTGGCAAAGAATGTTTCTGCGACCGCATTATCGAGAGGTGTGCCGCTTGCTGAGAAGGATTGTTTGACATTATATTGCTGTAAAAGTTTACTGAAGGCTGCGGAAATGTACTGCCCACCCCTATCACTATGAAAAGTCAGATTTTTCGGATTACCTCGCTCTTCATAAGCGTTGCGAAAAGTGGTTGTGACGAGACGAGTACTGGCTGCATGGGATACTCGATACCCTACGACTTTGCGGGAGAAGAGGTCGATAATAGCGCAGAGATAGACCCATGCATTTTTGATTTTGAAGTAAGTAATATCGCTCACCCATACTTGATTTGGGTGATCCGTGTAAATTTTCGGTGAAGCAAATTTTGCTTCTTCCGCATTTGATTCTTGTAGACCTTTTTCGCGTCGGTGCGAATACTGTGCAAGCCAAGCTCCTGCATAATGGGCAAGACTCGTTTTGTACTGATGCGCAGACCATTTTCAGCCAAAACAGCACGGATCTTATCAGCGCCATACCGCTGTTCGCTATCATCGAAGATTTGTTTTACTTTCAGCATGAGCTAAGCCTTCTCGGATTCGTATTTGCTTCGATCTGCGCGGCGGAAAATGTGATTGTAGAATGTACCGCGGGACACATTCAAGGCTTCGCATAATTCGTGAACGCTGTACAAATCTGACATTTCGTTGTGAAAATGCTCCAGAGTGGCCAACTTGTCCTGTAGAGGTACTTTGGACAGGTAACCGGATAACTGAATAATAGAGAGCTTGTGCTCCGCTTTTTGAAGCCGCCTGACAAGAATATCAAATTCCGCTGGTGTGTAGGTATGGGCAGATGTCTGAATGGAACGGTACTGGTTTCGCCAGTGATAGAAGGTGCTTTGCGATATGTGCAGTTCTTGGCAGAGAGCCGGAATGGACTCACCCTTTTCATAGCGACGAATCGCTTGCTTTTTGAACTCGAGCGGGTATTTCTTGGGCATAGCATCATCTCCTCATTTCAAGATAACGCCATATTATAATATTAATATTTTCTTTGTGTATTGTGTAGCAACTGGCACCATTCGCAGAAGAATGCATTTCAATGCCTCTCGACGAACAGGCGATTTCCTGCTATACTGAAAAAAGAAATATCTCAGGAGAGCGAGTGCGATGAAGAAGATACTCTTTGTGTGCTTGGGCAATATTTGCCACAGCCCGATGGCGGAGTTCGTGATGAAGGACTTGGCAGGATGTGTTGGCGGGATGCCAAGGACTTCTGAGAGAATTATTGCAGGAGCGAGGTGAACAGAATGGATAACGAGCTTTAAACGAACTATACAACAGAGCAAACCTATCATTCAATCCGCCATTCCATTGTGTCTGCACAGCGCAGTTTGTGCACAGCAGTAAACTCCGCAATGGTGACGGCCTATTGGGAAATCGGCGAGCAGATCTACAAAGCCTGCGGAGAAAAATGACCGCGCAGGATATGGAAAAAAGCTGCTGCAGTACCTGTCCGCACACCTGACGGCGGAATTCGGGAAGGGATTCGACGAGTCAAATTTACGGAAGATGCGCCAATTCTACTGCGCATATCCAATTCGAGACACACTGTGTCCTGAATTGAGCTGGTCGCACTACCGACTACTGATGCGCGTTCCCAATGAGAAGGAGAGAGACTTCTATGCGGAAGAATGCGCGAAATCCGCATGGAGCGTCCGGCAGCTTGAACGGCAGATCCACACGATGTACTATCAGCGCATCTTGGCAAGCCAGGATAAATCGCTTGTCGCTGCTGAGATACAAACGACGGAGCCAAAACCGGAATATGAAAAAATCATCAAAGACCCCTATGTAATGGAGTTCCTGCAAATCCAACCAGATACGCATGTGTATGAGGGAGAATTGGAGCAGGCATTGATTGACCACCTGCAACACTTCCTGCTGGAGCTGGGACGAGACTTCTCCTTCGTAGCACGACAGAAGAAGTTTACGCTGGATGGTCAAAACTTTTTCATCGACCTTGTGTTTTACAATTATATCCTCAAGTGCTTTGTGCTGATCGATCTGAAGATGGGTCAGCTTACGCATCAGGATCTCGGTCAGATGCAGATGTACGTCAACTACTACACTCGTGAGTTGATGAACGAAGGGGACACACCGCCGATTGGCATTGTCCTCTGCGCCGATAAAAGTGATGCTGTTGTGAAGTACACTTTGCCAGAGGATAATCACCAGATTTTCGCATCCAAGTATTTTACCTACCTGCCGACAGAGGAAGAATTGAAACGAGAACTGCGGCTGGATGAGTTTCAAAAGCTGGATGAGTAATACTCGTGTTAAATTCGGATGGTGGTTCGAATTGCGTCAGTAGTACTTCAAAAAAATTGCGAGTATTTTTTGTTGGAAATTTGCAAGCCGTTGCAGTGCAAGGCTTCCGAGGCGAAAATATCCGAATTGAAGCCGCCTGACAGAAAGAAAGACACGCTTTGCGTGTCTTTTCTTTTTTCTCCCGTCCGCGAATTTAAGCCGCGCGGACATTGTTTTTTTGCAAAAGCATGGTAGAATGGTGAAAAAGCGATCAGGGAGGAATCCACCATGGATGATATCTACGTATCCTATATCCGCGAACAGCTCCACGCTGTGCTCGGCATCGACAGCCCCTCCGGCTGCACCGAGGACGTCCAGCAGTACCTGTGCGACACGCTGCGCGCGATGGGCTTTGCGCCGCGCCGCCTTGTCAAGGGCGGCGTACACGTTACGCTCGGCGGCGAGGGTGAGCCGCTCACGCTCACGGCACACGCGGACACGCTGGGCGCGGTCGTGCAGTACATCAAGCCGAACGGCCGCCTTGCCATCTCCAACATGACGCTCAACGTGCACAACGCCGAGGCAGAAAACGTGAGGGTCATCACGCGCTTCGACGGCGCCTACGAGGGCACGCTCCAGCTTTGCAACGCCTCGGTGCACGTCAATCCCGAGCCGGATCAGGAGCGCGACCTCAACAAAAATATGGAGATCGTGCTCGACTACGACGTGAAAACGGCGGAGGACGCGAAAAAGATGGGCATTCTGCCCGGCGACGCAATTGCGCTTGAGCCGCGCCTGCGCATCACCGAGACAGGTTATGTCAAGAGCCGCTATCTTGACGACAAGGCCTCGGTCGTGGCGATCTTAACGCTTGCCAAGTGGATCAGTGAGGAGCGCATCCAGCTCAAGCGCCGCGTCGACGTGCTCTTCACCGTGTTCGAGGAGATCGGTCACGGCGGTGCGTGCGGCATTGCCGACGACACGGTCGAGCTGCTCGCCGTAGACATGGGCTGTGTGGGCGACAACGTCAGCTGCACGGAGCGTCAGGTGTCCATCTGCGCCAAGGACAAGAGCGGTCCCTACAACCGCGAGTTCACCAACAAGCTCATCCGCTGCGCGCAGGACGCGGGCATCGACTACGCGGTAGACACCTACTACAGCTACTCTTCGGACGCTTCCGTCGCCATCCGCACGGGCTACGATGTGCGCCACGGCCTGATCGGTCCGGGCGTGTACGCTTCCCACGGTTACGAGCGCACGCACCTTGACGGCATCTACAACACCTTCGCCCTGCTGAGGGCCTATCTTTCGCGCTAAGGGGCGTCCCGATCACTTGGATCAATCTCATATTGCAAGGAAAAGAGGAAGGGCGCTGCCCTTCCTCTTTTTTCTATGCCTTTGCCCCGCTCCCCCGCCGCAGCTCGTGCAGCAGCGGCGCGCTGACGCACAGCGACGAGAGCACAAAGAGCGCAATGCCGATCATACGGTTTGCGCTGATGTGCTCTCGGTACACCGCCACCGCCAAAACCGTTGCGAGAACGGGCTTGACAAGGTAAACGAACGAGGCCTCAGTCGCGGAGGTATACTCCGTGATCTTCGCCATGAGCAGAAAGCCGATCGCCGCGCAGCCGATGCCGACATGGCACAAAAGCAGCGCCGACTTGAGCGTGAAGCCCGAAAAAAACGGGACGTCGGCAAAAATATCCAGCCCGAGGCTGCGGTAAAACGCGCCGATCGCCGGGAGCTTTCCGAGCAGCAGCAGGATCAATAGCTCCAGTCCGCCCACAAGAATGTTGAGATCCGCGATCACCAGACTGCCGAGCCTTCCGACGCGCAGCTTGCAGAGCGTGCCGTACATGGCAAAGAGGATTGTCGCGCCGAGGATCTCGAAAAAGCCGCGGAGGCTGATCTCAAGCTTTGCGGGGTTGAGGATCAGAAGGATACCGGCAAGCTCTATGCCGATGGCGAGCAGGTGGTTCTTTTTGAGCGGCTCGTGCAGGATGAGATGCGCCGCCGCCAGCGCAAAAACAGGATTCCCCGAATAGATGATCGACGTGGCCGAGGCATCCATGTGCAGCACAGCCATCTGCAAAAGCGACATGTGCAGCGTCACCGTGAGAAAGCCGAGAAGCGCAAAGTAGCCCCAGTCCGCCCCTGTGAGGCGGATGCCGCGCGTTTTGAGGTCCTTGAGGGCAAACGGCAGCAGCGCCAGCGCGCCGAGCAGCACGCGCTCCACCGTCACCTGCATGGGCGCGAACGCGCCGCCGAGGGCCTTGAGCGCGACCTCGGTCGTGGAATAGAGCATGGCGGCCAGCAAAATATAGAGGTATCCCCGTTTGCGTTCTCTTGTCATCTTCTTCCTCCTGTGCCTCGCCTTTGGCGAAGCAGCATCATTGTATGCCCCGCTGTGTTAAAATGCAATCCCAATCCGCTTTGTTCGGACGAAAAATGCCGCCCCGAATCGGGGCGGCATTTTGATTGCGGAACAGAAAATTACTTGGCAGTCTGCGCGGCCTTCTCGCTCTCCCACTTGCTCACGCACAGCGCGCAGGAGATATCGCCCGTGATGTTCAGGCAGGTACGGCCCATGTCGAAGAGACGGTCGATGCCGTAGATGATCATGATCATGTCGACAGGGATGTTCATCGCTTCGAGCACCATGGCGAGCATGATCATGCCCGCGCCCGGCGTACCGGCAGTACCGATGGAGGCAAGCGTCGCGGTGACGACGATCGTGACCATCTGGCCGAGGGTCAGCGTCATGCCGCAGCAGGTGGCGAGGAAGATCGTGGCAACGCACTGATAGATGGCGGTGCCGTCCATGTTGATCGTCGCGTCGAGGGGGATGACGAAGGAGGACACGTCGTTCTCCGCGCCCAGCTCATCCGCGCACTCCTTGCTCAGAGGGATGGTCGCGGCGGAGGAGGTGGAGGTGAAGGCGAAGATCATCGCGGGAGAGGACTTCTTGAAGAAGCGGAAGGGGCTGATGCCCGCAAACACCTTGGCGGAGAAGGAATAGCAGAGGATCGCGTGGACGATGTAGCCAAGATAGGCGCAGCCCAGCACCACCGCAAGAGAGCCGAGGATCTCAGGGCCCTGCGTGGCGACGACCCAAGTCATCATCGTAAATACGCCGATGGGACTCAGCGAGATGACGAAAGCCATCACGCGCTCAATGACCGCATAGAGCGAGGAGACCAGGTCCTTGGCAAGCTTGCCCTTTTCGCCCGCGGCAAGAATGCCGCCGCCGAGCATCAGGGCGATGACGATGACCTGCAGCATATTTGCTTCCGTGAAGGACTTCCACATGTTGCTCGGGAAGATGGCGACCAGCGTATCCATGAAGTTGGCGCTCGTCGCCTTATCCCACACAGCGCCCTCTTCCAGCGCGAGCGTGGGGAACCAGCCGGCGTTGTTGAAGATGTTCGCAAAGAGAAGGCCGATGATGCAGGCCGCGGCTGTGGTGATGAGGAAGTAGGCGACCGTCTTCCAGCCGACGGAGCCGACCTTCTTCATATCGCCCATGGAGATGATGCCGTCGATCATCGACAGCAGCACGACGGGGACGACGATGAACTTCAGGAGGTTGACGAAGATCGTGCCGAAGGGCTTTAAGTAGTTGGTCGTGAACTCGGGTATTCCCAGCTTATGAAAGGCATAGCCGGCCAGAATACCGAGCAGCAGCGCGATCCCGATCTGCTTCGGCAAGCTTAGTTTTTTCTTTTCCATGCTCCACACACACTTTCTAAATGAAGATCCCCTATTTATAGACATTATCAATAGGGGTCGCATTTATTGTACTGCATTTAATTTCGTTTGGCAAGGGTTTTTGCAGGAAAAGTTTCGTTATCCCGTCCGCAAATTGCGACAAAAAAGAAGGCTATCCTTCACTTTTCTTGTGCAATATCCCACCTTGCAATTTTCCTTGCTTTCAGGTATTCTTTTTCAGACGAAAACAAACGATGGGAGGACTGCCGCCATGATGCTCAGCGCCGTGCAGACAACGAAAACCGCCTCTATGAGTCGTTTTATTTCCGTTTTTGTTGATATTGATTTGATTTCCGTCGGCCGGTAATTTTTTACCGGTCTTTCTTTTTGCCCGCGCGGGGCCGGATCATGTTTATTCAAATGAAAATAAGAATAAAAAAGCAGAAAGGGAAAAATCACATGAAGAAAGAACTCGGACACGAAGCCATCTACGACGCCCGCCAGCTGGGCACCCCCAGAATGCTGGTCCTCGGATTGCAGCACATGTTTGCCATGTTCGGCGCAACGGTGCTCGTCCCCATCCTCGTGCAGGGCTACGGCCTGCCCCTCTCCATCCAGACGACGCTGCTCTTTGCCGGTCTCGGCACGCTCCTCTTCCACGTCTGCACCAAGTTCAAGGTCCCCGCGTTCCTCGGCTCCTCCTTTGCCTACCTCGGCGGCTTCTCCACGGTCGCGACGATGCCCGCCTACGAAGGTCTTGATCCTGAGACGAAGCTCGCCTACGCGCTCGGCGGCATCGTGATCGCGGGTCTTCTCTACCTCGTGCTGGCGCTGCTCTTCAAGCTCCTCGGCGCGAAGAAGGTCATGCGCTACTTCCCGCCCATCGTCACCGGCCCGATGATCATCATGATCGGCCTCAACCTCTCCGGCTCCGCCATCAATAACGCCTCCACCTGCTGGTGGCTCGCCCTCGTCGCTATGGCCATCATCGTGGTCGCCAACATCTGGGGCAAGGGCATGGTCAAGATCATCCCCATCCTGCTCGGCGTCGTCGGCTCCTACATCGTCGCGGTCATCGCCGGTCAGGTCGACTTCTCCGGTGTGAGTGAAGCAAGCTTCCTTGGTTTCCAGCAGTTCGTCATCGCCAAATTCGACGTTTCCGCCATCCTGGTCATGGCCCCTATCGCCATCGCGGCTATGATGGAGCACATCGGTGATATCTCCGCCATCTCCTCCACCACCGGCCGCAACTTCATCGAAGACCCCGGCCTGCACCGCACGCTGCTCGGTGACGGTCTTGCCACCGCCTTTGCCGGTATGTTCGGCGGCCCCGCCAACACCACCTACGGCGAAAACACCGGCGTTCTCGCCCTCTCCAAGGTCTACGATCCCCGCGTCGTCCGCCTCGCCGCGTTCTACGCCATCATCCTGAGCTTCTCCCCCAAGTTTGACGCGCTCGTCAACTCCATCCCCGCGGCCATCGTCGGCGGTGTCAGCTTCATCCTCTACGGTATGATCTCCGCAGTCGGCGTGCGCAACATCGTTGAGAACCAGGTCGACCTTACCAAGTCCCGCAACCTTATCATCGCGGCGGTCATGTTCGTCAGCGGCCTCGGCTTCAGCTCCGTCGGCGGCATCACCTTCACCGTCGGCGGCGCGGCAGTCACGCTCTCCGGTCTTGCCATCGCGGCCCTCTGCGGCGTCATCCTCAACGCCATTCTGCCCGGCAACGACTATGTCTTCGGCGTCAGCGTCGAGGGCGACAAGTCCGCCGACCTCGGCAGCTACTAAGAATCGACCCAAACCACAAAAAGGAAGCGGCACGCGCCGCTTCCTTTTTTCGTCTTTCCGTGCTATACTGTTGTCAAAAATACCGTAGGAGGGTCTTTTCATGGATGAGATCAAGCCCGGGCGCTACCGCCACTTCAAGGGCAACGAATACGAGGTCATCGGCCTCGCCCGCCACTCCGAAACGCAGGAGGAGATGGTCGTCTACCGCGCGCTGTACGGCGACTTTGGCCTCTGGGTGCGCCCCGCGCGGATGTGGAATGAAACCGTCGAGCGAGACGGCAAAACCTTCCGCCGCTTTACCTGCATCGGCCAATGACGGATTATACGCTCATTCGCGCGAGGCGGCGCACGATGTCGCTGCAATTAGACCGCGAGGGAAAGGCCGTCGTCCGCGCGCCCTACGGCGTCAAAAAAGAGTACATCGACCGCTTTGTTGCAGCGCACGAAGGCTGGCTTGAGCGCGCGAGAGCAAAGCAGGAGACGCGCCGCCTCGCCCACCCCGAGCCGACGGAATCTGAGCGCGCGGCGCTCATCGCGCGGGCGAAGGACTACCTCCCCCGGCGCACCGCCCACTGGAGCGCCGTCATGGAGCTTGTGCCGGCGGGCATCAAGATTACCTCTGCGCGCACGCGCTTCGGCTCATGCAGCGGCAAAAACAGCATCTGCTTTTCCTGGCGGCTCATGCTCTATCCGCCCGAGGCCATCGACTATGTCATCGTCCATGAGCTTGCGCACATTCGCCACCACGACCACTCCCCCGCCTTCTACGCGCTGATCGAGCAGTATCTGCCCGACTGGAAAGCGCGCATGAAGCTGCTGAAATCATGAAAAAAAGCGCCGGAAGGATACCCTTCCGGCGCTTTTCGCGTTTTTTACTTGCTGAGCTTCAGGCGGAAGTCCTCGCCCTCGGCGGCGTATTCCACCCGGTAGCCCTGCTTTTGGGCAAAGCGGCTCACGTTCTCCACGCAGGTCATGCTGTCGACCAGCACCTCGAGAGACGCGGGCGCGTTCTTCTTCACCTCGTTCTGCACCATCACAACGGGCATGGGGCAGGAATATCCTCTTGCGTCGATCATGCGTTTGCATCCTCCTTCTTGGGCATATTCATCACGGCGATAACGAGCATCACCACCAGGCCGAGCACGACGGCGATCTTGCCGGCATTGGAGATACCGCCGACGATCAGCTCGCCTGCCTCGCTCTTGGAATCGGGGTTGCCGGCAAGGCCAAAGTTGTGTGCGAGCGCCGCGCCGACGATCATGCCGAACACAGTCACGGCACTGTCTCCGTTGCCCTGTGCCGCCAGAATGAGCTGACGCAGCGGGCAGCCGCCGAGAAGCACGCTGCCCCAGCCGACGAGCACCATACCCAGCAGGTTCCACAGGTGCGCACTGTGCGCGACCGGCTGGAGCGCAAAGCCCAGGTGGAAGCTGTCCGTGGCGAGGTTGCCGATCAACGTGACAGCAAAGATGGCCACAAAACCGTAGAGCAGGTGGAAATCCTTGAGCAGGATGGCGTCGCGCAGGCCGCCGACCATGCAAAGGCGGCTCTTCTGCGCGAGCGCGCCGACAACGAGCGCGATGATGAGCGCGACCCAGAAGGGCGCATGCTTGGAGCCGGGCCCCTCCTCAGAGAACTTAAAGAGCGCGGGCACAGTGACAACAAGAATGAGCAGCACGGCCATCACCGCAGGCAGTACGCCGCCCTCGGCAGCGTGCGCCTCATAGGAGCGCTTGAGCGAAAAGCCTTTTTTGAGGCAGGCGATACCGGCGAGAATGCCGATGAGGAAACCGGCAAGGCCGACGAGCGCGTTCAGATCACCGCCGGCAAGACGCAGCACCATGCGCAGCGGGCAGCCGAGGAACGCGAGCGCGCCAACGACAACAAATGCGCCGAGCACAAAGCGGACCGCGGGGGAAGAGCCAGCGCGGGCCTTGAATTCCTTGCCCGCAACGCTCATGAGGAACGCACCGAGCACAAGGCCGATGATCTCAGGACGGACATACTGCACCTTCGCGGCGCTGTGCAGGCCGCTTGCGCCCGCGATATCACGCAGGAAGCAGGCGATGCAGAAGCCCATGTTTGCCGGGTTGCCGAGCGCTGTCAGGATGACTGCGGCAAGGCCCACGGCGACACCGGCAATGATGACGCCCAGATGTACCTTTTTCATTTTTTCTACTCTCCTATTCATGATTTTGATACACAATCGACAATTATTGATAATCGCCGATTACAGTATATTGGTTCCTCGCAAGAAGAGCAAACGGCATCCCCAATAAAAGCGGCGTGCATCATCGATTTTGTCGATAATGCACGCCGCTTTTACTGCTTTTTTGTTCAGATCATCAGCTCGTGGAAGCCAGCGGCCTCCAGCTTTTCCTGCGCCACCATCGCCTCAAGCGCGGCGCGGTCCTCCGTTCCGGCACGCCAGGCCATGCCGCAGTCGGCCGTCAGCTCGCGCGGGACGGGGATGAGGCGTCCCGGAAGGCCCTGCGCCCGGCAGAGCTTTTCCATCGCGATGGCCGCGGCTGTCGTGTGAAAGGTGATGACAAGCCATAGTTTTTTCTCTCTCATGTTGCGATCTCGCGGACGGCGCGCACGGCCTCGTCCACTTCCTCTTCCGTATTGTACCAGCCGAAGCTGAAGCGCACCGCGCCCTGCTCCTCTGTTCCGAGCGCACGGTGCAGCCGCGGCGCGCAGTGCGCGCCCGGGCGGGTCGCAATGCCGTAGTCCTCAGCAAGAATGTCAGAGACCTCGCCCGAGTCCATACTACCGATGTTCAGCGCGGCGACCGCCGTGCGCTCGCAGTCAAAGTCGCCGTAGAGCGTTACGCCCGGAATGTCCCGCACGCCCTCGACAAAGCGGCGCAGCAGCGCCGTTTCGTGCGCGTGGATGGTCTCGATCCCGGTCTCCTGCAAAAAATCGAGCGATGCACCAAGCCCCGCAATACCGTGCCCGTTCAGCGTTCCCGCTTCAAGGCGCGTGGGCATCTGCGCGGGCTGTTCATGCAAATAGGTCTGCACGCCCGTGCCGCCGACCTTCCATGGGCGGATGTCCACGCCCTCGCGCACGCACAGTCCCCCCGTGCCCTGCGGGCCCATGAGCGACTTGTGCCCCGTGAAGCAGAGCACGTCGATGTGCATCTTCTCCATGTCGATGGGCAGCACGCCCGCGCTCTGTGAGGCGTCCACGATGAACAAAAGCCCGTGCGCGTGCGCAAACTGCCCAATGCGCACAAGGTCGAGCACGTTTCCCGTCAGGTTCGAGGCGTGCGTGCAGACGACGGCGCGGGTCTCAGGCTGCAAGAGCCGCTCAAAATCCGCATAGTCGATGCTGCCGCGTTTGTCCGCGGGCACAAAGCTCAAACTGACGGTTTCCTCCCTCTCCAGTCGGTAGAGCGGCCGGAGCACGGAGTTGTGCTCTAAGTCCGTCGAAATGACATGGTCGCCGCTGCGGATGCAGCCGTGGATGGCGATATTCAGCGCCTCGGTCGAGTTGCAGGCAAACGCCACATGGTCAGGCCTCTCGCAGCCAAAGAGAGAAGCGAGAGAGCAGCGCGTGTCGTAAATGACGCGCGAGGCGGCAAGAGAACCCTCGTGCGTGCCGCGCGCGCTGTTGCCAAAGCTCCCCATGGCGCGCACCACCGCGTCGACGACCTGCGGCGGCTTTCGCAGTGTGGTCGCCGCGTTGTCCAGATAGATCACGGACGCACCACGCGGTCCGCGCCGCTCATTTTCTCAACAATGACGTACATATTCGTCACCTCGCCAACGGCGAGCTTTTCCTTCAGGTCATAGTAGTTGAGGCAGGTACCGCAGCTCAGGATCTCCACGCCGCGCTCGGCCATGCCCTTGAGATCCTCGAGCGATTCCGAGCCTTCGCACGTGAGCTTCACGCCGCCGTTGTAGCAGAGGATGGTATCGGGCAGGGTCTCCTGCTGGCTCAGCGCGTAAACGAACGCCTTCATCAGCGCGCCGCCGAGCTCATCGCTGCCGCCGCCCATCTTGTCGGACGAGATCACGGCGACCGTCTTCGGCTTGCCGCAGGTGAAGCACTCGCCGCTCGCCTCATCCGTCTTGGCATTCTCGCCCACGGTGATGGTCACGCGGTACTGCTTTTCGCCGAGTTTCTCGCTCTTGGATGCGCAGCCGCGGCTCGCAGCCAGCTTACCGAGGTTCTGCACCGCCGTCTCATTGTCGACCAGCGTTTCGATCACGCCCGCGCCGCCAAGCTCCTGCATGGCCTTCTGCGTCTTCACAACGGGGATCGGGCAGGCATCGCCCATCGCGTTCACTTCGATCGTCATAACCAAGTCTCCTTTTCCAAGGCGGGTGTGTCCGCCGATATTTATTGTCAATGATAGCAGATTTTTCCCTCTTTGGCACGCGCTTTTTCTTTTTTCTGTGCATTCTTTCATTGTTTTTCTGGATAATGCAGCAAATTCCATTGCATTTTCGTATGAATTCTGTTTCGCCCAGCCCCCCCTCCTTGCCCCTCCGGCAGAAAACCGATAAAATAGGCATCTGTATCTTTTGCTCCGGCCGCGCTGATCGCCGCCTCTTGCTTTTTATCTTCTTTTCCAATTTGACAAACCCCGGCGGATTCCTTACAATGAAAGGGCATTCAAGCGCCATCCGGGCGGCTTTTTCCGCCCGTGATAACAGGTAAAGGAGGTGCTGCGCATGAAGGAAAAGCTCCGTCTCACGCAGATGACCACCGCCGCCGGGTGAGCGGCAAAATTGGGGCCGGGCGCCCTGACGGAAATTCTGCATGATCTGCCGAACGTCAAAGACCGCGACCTCCTCGTCGGATACGACAGCAGCGATGACGCCGCCGTTTACCGCGTCAGCGACGAGGTCGCCGTCATTGAAACGGTCGACTTTTTCACCCCCATCGTGGACGATCCCTACCTCTTTGGCCAGATCGCCGCGGCGAACGCGCTGAGCGACGTCTACGCCATGGGCGGCGTGCCGAAGGTCGCGATGAACCTGCTCTGCGTGCCGAACTGCCTGCCGAAGGAGGACATCCGCGCCATTCTGGAGGGCGGACACGCCAAGGCTGTTGAGGCAAACTGCGTCATCGCCGGCGGCCACACGATTCAGGACAATGAGCCGAAGTACGGCCTGTGCGTCACGGGCTTTGTCCACCCCGATCACATCCTCAAAAATGTCGGCGCGCAGCCGGGCGACGTGCTCGTGCTCACAAAGCCCATCGGCAGCGGCGTGCTGACCACCGCGATCAAGGCAGACCTCATCTCAGAGGCCGCGCGCAACGCGGTCTATGCCCACATGGCAACGCTCAACAAAAGAGCGGGCGAAGCGCTGCGTCAGGTGGAGGGCGTGCACGCCTGCACCGACGTTACAGGCTTTGGCCTGCTCGGCCACAGCTTCGAGATGGCGGAGGGCAGCGGCGTAACGATCCGTCTGCACGGCAGCGCCCTCCCGCTGATGGATGAGGCGCGCGACATGGCGGAAATGGGCATCATCCCCGCCGGTGCTTACCGCAACATGGACTATGTGAAGCCTCAGCTCACGGTGCTGCCCTCGGCGCAGCGCGCCCTTCTGGATCTTGCGGCCGACCCGCAGACCTCGGGCGGACTTCTCATCTCGCTCCCGCGCGAACAGGCGGAGAAGCTCCTTGCGCTGCTTCATCCCTTCGCGCCGTGGAGCGCTATCGTCGGCGAGGTGTTTGCGCACAAGATCACCTCGCTCGAGTTCGACTGATCTCAGCAGAAAAAACCGCCTTTCAAAGCGCTGCTTTGAAAGGCGGTTTTTGATCTTTTCTTATTCTCCGTGCGGCATTCTCGCCTTCACGGCTTCGCCCGTCGGCGTTGCGGCAAGGCCGCCGAGCGCAGTTTCGCGGAACTCGACCGGCATACGGCGGCCGACCTCGCCCATCGCGTCGATGACCTCATCGACGGGGATGCGGCTCTCAATGCCGGCAAGGGCCATGTCCGCCGCCGAAATGGCGTTCACCGCGCCGATGACGTTGCGCTTGACGCAGGGCACCTCGACAAGACCCGCCACCGGGTCGC
>URCK01000044.1 GCA_900546295.1 uncultured Eubacteriales bacterium
AGCAGGTCGAAGTTCTGCATGTTGCGCGCGCCGACCTGAATGAGGTCGACGTCTTCAAAAAGCGGCAGGTAGTTCGTGCCCATGATCTCGGTCACGATGGGAAGCCCCGTCTCCTGACGGGCGATCTTGAGTAACTCGATGCCCTCGGCCTTGAGACCCTGAAAATCATAGGGCGAGGTGCGTGGCTTGAACGCGCCGCCGCGCAGCATGTTTGCCCCCGAGGCCTTGACCGCTTTGGCGACCGCCACGATCTGCTCCTCGGATTCGACCGAGCAGGGCCCCGCGATCATGCAGAAATTCCCGCCGCCGATCTTCACGTCGCCCACCTGAACGATCATATCGTCCGGGTGGAACTTGCGGTTGCAGCACTTGAAGGGCTCGGTCACGCGTTTGACGGAATCGACGATGCTGAGGCTCTCGATGAGATCCATGTCAACGCGCGCCGTATCGCCGATCAGCCCCAGAACGGTCTGATATGCGCCCTCGGAAATGTGCACGCCGAGGCCCTGATTCTTGAGCCAGCCGATGAGCTGCTCGCGCTTGTCTGCTTCCGCACCATGTTTGAGTACGACGATCATAATAGTATCCTCCTTATTGATAGAAAACGCAGTGCCACAATAAAAAATGCGGCACAGGTCTAACCTGTGCCGCATCAAGCAATCTCTTTTCAGAGCCTTTTTTGCATCTTTGCATCACAAATTAGCCTTACTACGAATCCATAGTAAAGTAATAATAGTATGCAAAAACGAAAATGCTCTTCATTGTTGTGGTTCTCCGTTCATAGAACTAGGTTGCCCCCAGTATAAGAGCCTCCATCCCGATTGTCAACCGCATAATTTTACATTTTTCCGCACGGGGCAAATTTTCGTTGAAAAGTGCGCTCTTTCTCCAAAGGCATCCTGGTGAAATTCAGCATTTTTCACCAAGTCCCGCAGCTCTTTTCCGTCCCTTCGCCGCCGCGGAAATACGCGCTGCACGGTGCGGCAAGGCAAGGCTGCATACTTTCTCATTTCTTTTTTTACCGTGTCGTTTTCCCAAAGCTTTTGCTCTTGACATTCGTCAGATTATCCCGTATAATGCTCCGAAAACAACACAAGGAGGAAATGAAAATGCGCTATCTTCTGAAGAATGCAAAGTTTTTCTCGCAGGGCGTGTTTCATTTGGCGGACGTATTTCTTTCGGACGGAAAGATCGTTTCTATTGGTGATGGTGTTTCCCCTTCTGATGATACTATTGTTATTGATATTTCTAATATGGTTTTGTTTCCCGGTTTCGTTGATGTTCATGTTCATCTTCGTGAGCCGGGATTTTCTTATAAGGAAACCATCCGCTCCGGCACACTGGCCGCCGCGCACGGCGGCTTCGCCCACGTTGCCGCCATGCCGAACCTGAACCCCGTGCCCGACTGCGCCGAATCGCTCGCGCTCCAGCGCGCGCTCATCGAGAAGGACGCCCTCGTTCATGTGCATCCCTATGGGGCGATCACGGTCGGCGAGAAGGGCGAGCAGCTCGCAGACCTCGCGGGCATGGCGCTAGATGTCATCGCCTTTTCCGACGACGGACGCGGCGTGCAGTCCGAGAGCATGATGCGCCAGGCGATGGCCGAGTGCCGCCGCCTCGGCAAGATCCTTGCCGCGCACTGCGAGGACAACTCCCTGCTCCGCGGCGGCTATATCCACGACGGCGCGTATGCCCGCGCCCACGGGCACCGCGGCATCTGCTCGGAGAGCGAGTGGGGCCAGATCGCGCGTGACGTGAAGCTTGCCGAGGAAACGGGCTGCGC
Source organism: uncultured Eubacteriales bacterium (assembly GCA_900546295.1). Lineage (GTDB taxonomy): Bacteria > Bacillota > Clostridia > Oscillospirales > Oscillospiraceae > Hominicoprocola. The sequence continues at coordinate 1,784 of URCK01000044.1, forward strand.
CTACCACGTCTGCCACGTTTCGACCAGGGAAAGCGTCGAGGTCATCCGCGCGGCCAAGCGCCGCGGCGTGAATGTGACGTGCGAAACAGCGCCGCACTATCTCGCCTTCACGCAGGACGACCTTCAGGAGGACGGACGCTTCAAGATGAATCCTCCTCTGCGCGATCAGGCCGACCGCGACGCGCTCATCGAGGGGCTTCTGGACGGGACGATCGACATGCTCATCACCGACCATGCGCCCCACAGCCACGAGGAGAAGAGCAAGGGCCTCGAAAAGAGCGCCATGGGCGTTGTCGGACTGGAAACGTCCTTTGCCGCAAGCTACACACACCTTGTAAAAAAGGGCATTCTGCCGCTCGAAAAGCTCGTCGAGCTGATGCACACCTCTCCGATGCGCCGCTTTGGCTGCGGCACGGAGATCGCCGTCGGCCAGGTCGCTGACCTGACCGTATTTGACCTCAACGAAACCTACACTGTCGACCCCGAAACATTTTTGACCATGGGGCGCGCAACGCCCTTCGCCGGCACGTGCCTCACGGGCGCGTGCAAGCTGACGATGATCGGCGGCGAGATCGTCTGGAAGGAGGACACGCTTTGATCGAAGTAAAATATACCATCGCGGAGAACGCTCCCATTGCCTCGGACGTCTACCGCTTAAAGCTCGAGGGTGACACCTCGGCCATCACCGCGCCGGGCCAGTTCCTCGACCTTCGCCTGCCCGGCTTCTTCCTGCGCAGGCCCATCTCCATCTGCGACTGGGACGAAAAGAGCGTCACGCTCCTTTATAAAGTCGTCGGCGGCGGAACGGACTGGCTTTCCCGCTGCACGCCGGGACAGGCGCTCGATGCGCTCTCGGGTCTCGGCAACGGCTTTGACGTTGCCGCCTGCGGCGAAACGACGCTCCTTGCGGGCGGCGGCATCGGCGCCGCGCCGCTCTTCGGCCTCGCAAAGCATCTTCTTGCCGCGGGCAAAACGCCCGTTGCCGTTCTCGGCTTCAACACAGCGGAGGATGTTTTCTATGAAAATGAATTCAAAGCGCTCGGCGTGCAGACCGTTATTGCAACGGCGGACGGCAGCCGCGGCACGCGCGGCTTTGTGACCGACGCGCTGCCCGAGCGGTTCGACACCGTCTGCGCCTGCGGGCCGACGCCGATGCTCAAGGCGCTTTGCGCAAAGACGGACAAGCCCGGCCAGATCAGTCTGGAAGCGCGCATGGGCTGCGGCTTCGGCGCGTGCATGGGCTGCACGATCGACACGGTGAACGGCCCCAAGCGCGTCTGCCGCGAGGGTCCCGTATTCGGGAGGGAGGAGATCAAATGGTAAAAACGAACGTCACGCTCTGCTCTCTTCCGCTCGATAACCCCGTCATTCCTGCGAGCGGCACCTTCGGCTACGGCCACGAGTTCGCAGCGCTCTACGATATCAACTGCCTCGGCACGTTCTCCTTTAAGGGAACGACGCGCAATGCGCGCCTCGGCAACCCCCAGCCGCGCATCGCCGAGATGCAAAGCGGTGTGCTCAACGCCGTGGGCCTTCAGAACCCCGGCGTAGACGCGGTCATCGCCGAGGAACTTCCCAAGCTCGCGCGCGTTTTCCGCAAGCCCGTCATGGCGAATGTCAGCGGCTTTTCGCTCGATGAATATGTCGAGGTCTGTCAGAAGCTCGACGCCTGCCCGCAGGTCGGCTGGCTCGAGGTGAACATCTCCTGCCCCAACGTCCACGGCGGCGGCATGAGCTTCGGCACTGACCCGAAGGCTGCCGCGGCGGTCACGCGCGCGGTGAAAGACGCGGTCAAAAAGCCCGTCATCGTCAAGCTCTCCCCCAACGTCACGAGCATTGTGGACATTGCCAAGGCCTGCGAGGACGCAGGCGCGGACGGTATCAGCCTCATCAATACCGTGATGGGCATGCGGCTCGATCTCAAAACGAGAAAGCCGCTTCTTGCCAACATCACGGGCGGCATGTCCGGCCCCGCGATCTTCCCGCTCGCCGTGCGCATGGTCTGGCAGGTCTACGAAGCGGTGCGCATCCCCGTCGTCGGTCTCGGCGGCGTGATGAGCGCCGGGGACGTCATCGAGCTGATGCTCGCGGGCGCAACGGCGGTCGAGGTCGGCGCTGCCAACCTTGTCGATCCCTTCGCCTGCCGCCGCATCGTCGAGGATCTGCCCCGCGTCATGCAGAAATACAACATCAACGATTTGAACGACATCATAGGAGGTGCCCACCATGGGTAAGGACGTTATCATTGCGCTGGATTTTGACAGCAAGGAAAAGACCCTCGCATTTCTCGACCGCTTCACCGGCGAAAAGCCCTTTGTGAAGATCGGCATGGAGCTCTTCTACGCCGAAGGCCCCGCGATCGTGCGCGAGATTAAAGCCCGCGGCCACAAGATCTTCCTCGATCTCAAGCTGCACGACATCCCCAACACCGTGAAAAAGGCCATGGCCGTGCTCTCCTCACTCGATGTGGACATGGTCAACCTCCACGCCCCCGGCACGCGCGCGATGATGTCTGCCGCGCTCGAGGGTCTGACCCGCGCGGACGGCACGCGTCCGATGCTCATCGCCGTCACACAGCTCACCTCCACGAGCCAGCAGATCATGGAGGATGAGATCGGCATCCACCGCCCCCTTGAGGAAGTGGTTCTCGACTACGCGAAAAACGCCATGGCCGCCGGTCTTGACGGCGTGGTCTGCTCCCCGCTCGAGGCCGGGCGCATCCATGAATCCTGCGCGAAGGAATTTGTCACCGTCACCCCCGGCATCCGCTTTGCCGACGCAAAGGCGGACGACCAGGTGCGCATCACCACGCCCGCAAAGGCGCGCGAGATCGGCTCGGACTACATCGTCGTCGGCCGCCCCATCACGCAGGCGGAGGACCCAGTTGCCGCCTATCGCCGCTGCGTCAGCGAGTTTGTGGGTTAAGCAATGCGCCGCGATATCATCCTCTTTGATTTAGACGGGACGCTGACCGACTCCGGCCCCGGCATCATGAAGGCCGGGCAGTATGCCCTGCGCGCGTTCGGCATCGAGCGCGACTGGCGCGAGCTGTCGTTCTTCGTCGGCCCACCGCTGAGCGAGACCTTCGCGCGCTTCGTGAGCGCGGAAAATGTCGACGCTGCGGTCGCGAAATTCCGCGAATACTACCAGCAGGACGGCTGGCTCGACAACGCCCCCTACCCCGGCATCCCCGCGCTGCTCGCGCATCTCAAGAGCGAGGGCAAGCGTCTTTTCGTCGCCACATCAAAGCTCGACACCATGGCCGAGCGCATTCTGGAGCACTTTTCGCTTGCGCCCTATTTTGACGCCATCTGCGGCGCGCCCGAGGGTGACAAGGAAGCGGGCAAAAAGGTAAACGTCGTAAAGGCCGCGCTCAAAGCGGCCGGCTGCGACGATCTTTCCCGCGCCGTCATGGTCGGCGACCGCGAGCACGACGTCATCGGCGCGCATCTTGCGGGACTCGATGTGATCGGCGTGCTCTACGGCTACGGCAGCCGCGAAGAACTCACCGCCGCCGGCGCCGACTACATCAGCGAAGCACCCGATACTTTGGAAACACTGATCTTGTCAATCGACTGATCATTTGAAAGGAGAAGAGATAGAAATGGAGCATTTGGAACGCAGCATTGCAGAGGGCTTGCTCTCCATCCGCGCGGTCTTTTTTCGCCCGGACGAGCCCTTCACCTGGGCCAGCGGCATTAAGAGCCCTGTCTACTGCGACAACCGCCTGATCCTGACCGCGCCCGAGGTGCGCACGCAGGTGGAAAGCGCGCTGTGCGAGGTCATCCGCGCAGACTATCCCGACGTGGAGGTGCTGATGGGCACGAGCACGGCGGGCATCGCCCACGCCGCCATCGTCGGCCATATGATGGGCCTTCCCATGGGCTATGTGCGCTCTTCCGGCAAGGACCACGGCCGCCAGAACCAGATCGAGGGCCGCCTTGAGCCGGGCCAGAAGGTCGTCGTCATCGAAGACCTCATCTCCACCGGCGGCAGCGTTCTGGACGTTGTGAACGTCCTGCGCGAAGCGGGCGCGGAGGTGCTGGGCGTTGCGAGCATCTTCACCTATGGGATGCAGAAGGGCCTTGACCGCCTCGCCGCCGCCAACGTGAAGAACCATAGCCTCACTAACTTTGACGTCATCGCCGACGTAGCGGCGAAGCAAAATTATATCCATCCCGAGGACATTGCGCGTCTCATTCAGTTCCGCAACAACCCGTCGGATGAATCTTGGATCGGAGGAAAGAACTAACATGGAGCATTTGATCGACATTTTGCAGCTGACCACCCAGGAGATCGACGATATGGTCGCCACGGCCAACGACATCATCGACCATCCCGACGCCTACGCACACAAGTGCGACGGCAAGATCCTCGCAACGCTCTTCTTTGAGCCCTCTACCCGCACGCGCCTGAGCTTTGAGTCCGCGATGCTCGGTCTCGGCGGCAAGGTGCTGGGCTTCTCGTCCGCAAGCAGCTCTTCCGCCGCCAAGGGCGAGAGCGTTTCCGACACGGTGCGCACTGTCAGCTGCTATGCTGACATCATCGCCATGCGTCACCCCAAGGAGGGCGCGCCGCTGGTCGCCTCCATGCACTCCGAGGTTCCCGTCATCAACGCCGGCGACGGCGGCCACAACCACCCCACCCAGACGCTGACCGACCTTCTCACCATCAACCGTGAAAAGGGCCGCTTCAACAACCTGACCGTGGGCTTCTGCGGCGACCTCAAGTTCGGCCGCACCGTCCACTCCCTCATCAGCGCCCTGAGCCGCTACACCGGCATCAAGATCGTTCTCATCTCCCCCGAGGAGCTCAAGCTCCCCAGCTACGTGAAGAACGAGGCGCTCAAGAAGAACAACATCCCCTACGAGCAGACGACCGACCTCGAAGCCGTCATGCCCGAGCTCGACATTCTCTACATGACCCGCGTTCAGCGCGAGCGCTTCTTCAACGAGGAAGACTACCTCCGCCTGAAGGACAGCTACATCCTCACCCCGGAGAAGCTGCGCAACGCCAAGAAGGATCTCTGCATCCTGCACCCGCTGCCGCGCGTGAACGAGATCTCCGTTGCTGTGGACGACGATCCCCGCGCCTGCTACTTCAAGCAGGTCCGCAACGGCCGCTTCATCCGCATGGCGCTCATCCTCAAGCTGCTTGGTATTGAATAAGGGAGGGACTTACACATGATCATCGACGCTATTTCCAACGGTATCGTTATCGACCACATCTCCGCCGGCAAGGCGATGGAGCTCTACAACATCCTCGGTCTTGACAAGCTCGACTGCTCTGTCGCGCTGCTCAAAAACGTTTCGAGCGGCAAGCTCGGCCGCAAGGACATCATCAAGATCGACCAGGTGCTCGACCTTGACTGGGACGTCATCGGCTATGTCGATCCCGGCATCACCGTCAACATCATCAAGGACGGCAAGCGCATCGAAAAGCGCCAGCTCAAGCTGCCCGAGCGCATCACCAACGTCATCCGCTGCAAGAACCCCCGCTGCATCACCTCTGTTGAGCAGGAGCTGCCGCAGGTCTTCACGCTGACCGAAGAGAGCACGCGCACCTATCGCTGCCTGTACTGCGAGACCAAGGCCGAAAACTAAAAAAGCCCAAAAAAGAGGGAACCTTTTTAGGTTCCCTCTTTTTTTGCACCTCTCACACAAGGCCCGTTCCGGCGGCCGCGTCGGTCTGGCGGCGCTCCTCGATGGCCTCTTGCAGGATCATATCCTTGACCTTCATGAGGCGGATGGTGTTGGCGCGCTCGTTTTCGTCGAGCTTCATCGTGATATACTTGATGCTCTGCTGCATCTGCGGGATCTTGACGTACTCAAGCGCGTTGACGCGCCGTCTTGTGCGTTCGATCTCGGCAGCGAGCAGCTGCGTCGCCTTCTCGACCTCGGCAAGGCGCAGAAGGTCGGGCAGGATGTCGCCCAGCTCGCGCACGGCGTCGTCGAGCTCGCCGCTCGTCTGGGCGAAGCCGTAGGGGTAGATATCCCCGCCGTCCTCGCTCGCGAGCTTGAATTCATAGCGCGGCACCTCGACGCTCATCACGTTTTCGCTGCTCATTTCGAGCGAAACGCTCTGGCGCGGGCACAGCAGCGCCTGCTCGAGCATCTCCGGCGACATCAGCGCGCTCGCCACGGTAAAGGAGCCGTAAGCCCGTGTAATGGCCTGCTCCACCTTCTCGCGCAGCGCGCGATCCTCGCGCACAACGTCCATGAACTGCTTCATCAGCTCGTCGCGCTTGTCCTTGAGGAGCTTGTGCCCACGCTGGGCGGTGCGCAGACGCGCCTTGAGGCGCGTGAGCTCCATGCGGGTGGGATTGACAGTGGTCGTAGGCACGTTTCTCCCCCCTTACTCGTCTTTTTTGAGGTATTTGTCGATATATTCCGGCTTGATGCGCTTGAGCTCGCTGCGCGGCAGGATGGATAAAAGCTCCCATCCGAGGTCGAGCGTCTGCTCGATGGAGCGGTTCTCGTCGCTCCCCTGCGCAACGTAGCGCTTTTCAAACTCGTCGGCAAACCTGGCGTAGAGAAGGTCGGTCGGGCTGAGCGCCGCTTCGCCGAGGATGGACATGAGTTCCTTGTTCTCCTTACCGGTCGCGTAGGCGGCAAAGAGCTGGTTCATCGTGCCGGAGTGATCCTCGCGCGTCTTGCCCGCGCCGATGCCCTTGTCCTTGAGTCGGGAAAGGCTCGGCAGCACGTCCACCGGCGGGTTGATGCCGCGGCGGTACAGCTCGCGCGAGAGGATGATCTGCCCCTCGGTGATATAGCCCGTGAGGTCGGGGATGGGGTGGGTCTTGTCGTCCTCGGGCATCGTAAGAATGGGGATCATCGTGATCGAGCCGTCCTTGCCGACCTGACGGCCCGCGCGCTCGTACATCGTCGCAAGGTCGGTGTAGAGGTAGCCGGGATAACCGCGGCGGCCGGGGACTTCCTTCTTCGCCGCGCTGATCTCGCGCAGGGCTTCTGCGTAGTTCGTGATATCCGTGAGGATGACGAGCACGTGCATCCCGCAGTCGAAAGCGAGATACTCCGCGGCCGTGAGCGCCATGCGCGGCGTCGCGATACGCTCAACGGCGGGGTCGTTGGCAAGGTTTGTAAAGAGCACCGTGCGGTCGATGGCGCCGGTGCGCTTGAATTCGTTGACGAAGTACTCAGACTCTTCAAACGTGATGCCGATGGCGGCGAACACAACGGCAAAGTTGCTCTCGCCGTCCAGCACCTTCGCCTGACGCGCGATCTGCGCGGCAAGCTGCGCGTGCGGCAGGCCTGAGCCGGAGAAAATGGGCAGTTTCTGCCCGCGCACGAGGGTATTGAGGCCGTCGATGGTGGAAATGCCGGTCTGGATGAACTCGTTGGGGTAGTTGCGCGCCGCGGGGTTCATCGCAAGGCCATTGATGTCGCGGTGCTCGTCGGCGATGATGGCGGGGCCGCCGTCGATGGGCTGACCCATACCGTTGAAGACGCGGCCCAGCATATCGCGCGACACGGCGAGCTGGAGCGGGTGGCCCAGAAAGCGGATGCGCGAGTCGGCAAGGTTGATGCCGGCGGAGGATTCAAAAAGCTGCACGACCGCGCGGTCGCCGTTGACCTCAAGCACTTTGCAGCGGCGCGTGCTGCCGTCGGAGAGGACGATCTCCGCCAGTTCGTCATACGTGACGCCCTGCACATGGTCCACGACCATCAGAGGGCCGGAAATTTCGCGGATGGTCTTATATTCACGGATCATTCTTCCTTCTCTCCCTTCTCAGCGATCGCGGCAAGCTGCTCCTCCATCTCCACGAGCAGGTTCGCGTAAGCGTCCTTATACTGATCGGCGGGAACGCCCTTGGCGCGGCCGATCTTCTCGCGCGCGGGGATGGCAAACATCTCGGCAAGGTCGCCGCCGCGCTCCGCCGCGCCGCGGCAGTGCGTGTCGTACTGGCGGATGAGCGAGAGCATACGCGCCTGTCGGTCGTACTCGGAATAGGCGTCGTTGTCGGCAAAGGAATTCTGCTGCAAAAAGTCCTCGCGGATCATACGCGCGACCTCAAGGGTGATCTGGTCCTTCGCGCTGAGCGAATCCTTGCCGACGAGCTGCACGATCTCGTTGAGACTCGACTCCTCCTGTAACATCGCCATCGCCCACTCGCGGTTTTCAAGGAACTCATGGCCCAGATGCTCGCTGTACCACGGGCGCAGAGAGTCCAGATAGAGCGAGTACGAGTTGAGCCAGTTGATGGCCGGGAAGTGACGGCGGTAGGCAAGGGACGAATCCAGCGCCCAGAAGACCTTGACGATACGCATCGTCGCCTGCGAGACAGGCTCGGAAAGGTCGCCGCCCGGAGGCGAGACCGCGCCGACGGCGGTGAGGCTTCCCTGCCGCTCGTCGCTGCCGAGACACTCGACCACGCCCGCGCGCTCGTAGAACTGCGCAAGGCGTGAGGAAAGGTAGGCGGGGTAGCCCTCTTCGCCGGGCATCTCTTCCAAACGGCCCGACATTTCGCGCAGCGCCTCCGCCCAGCGGGAGGTTGAGTCCGCGATGACCGCGACGGCATAGCCCATGTCGCGGAAGTATTCGGCGATGGTGATGCCGGTGTAGATGCTCGCCTCACGCGCCGCGACCGGCATATCCGAGGTGTTGGCGATGAGCACCGTGCGCTTCATCAGGCTCTCGCCCGTGCGCGGGTCGATGAGCTCCGGGAACTCGCGCAGCACGTCGGTCATCTCGTTGCCGCGCTCGCCGCAGCCGATGTAAACGACGAGGTCCACGTCCGCCCACTTGGCAAGCGCGTGCTGCATGACGGTCTTTCCGCTGCCGAACGGCCCCGGAATGGCTGCCGTGCCGCCCTTGGCGACCGGGAAGAAGGTATCCACGATGCGCTGGCCGGACTGGAGCGGCGTGACGGGCGGGTATTTCTTCATGTAGGGCCGTCCCACGCGCACGGGCCACTTCTGGAGCATCGTGAGCTCCTTCGTCTCGCCCTTGTCGGTCTCAATAACAGCGACGACGTCCTCCACAGTGAAGCTGCCGGACTTGATCTCCTTCACAGTGCCGCTCATCTTGGGCGGCATCATGATCTTGTGCAGGATCGACGGCGTCTCCTGCACCGTGCCGAGCACGTCGCCGCCGATGAGGCGGTCGCCCGCCTTGGCGACGGCGGTGAAGTCCCACTTCTTCTCGCGGTCGAGCGCGGGGACCTCTTCGCCGCGCGGCAGGAAGTTGCCGCCGGTCTTTCGGCGGATGACCTCCAGCGGGCGCTGGATGCCGTCGTAAATGTTCTCAATGAGGCCGGGGCCGAGCTCAACGGAGAGCGGCGAGCCGGTCGTCACGACCTCCGCGCCCGGGCCGAGGCCCGAGGTCTCCTCGTAGACCTGAATGGCGGCGGAATCGCCGCTCATCGTCAGGATCTCGCCGATGAGGTGCTGCTCGCCCACGCGGACCACGTCTGCCATATTCGCTTCCGAAAGTCCCGAGGCGACGACCAGCGGGCCGGAGACTTTAACGATCTTTCCCATAAGGTTTTCGCTCCTTTTTACAAAATGTCCGCGCCGACGGCCTTTTCCGTGGCCGTGCGAACGCCCGCCATACCGATGCCGAGGCTCCCTTCCCTGCCGGGGATGAGGATGATCGCGGGGGATAAGTCCTCGCGCCGCCGCTCGATCTCTGCGGGGATCTGCGCGGCCAGATATTCGGTGAGGTAAATGATGGCGTAGTTTTCCTTCGCCATGCGGTGGATGGCCGCCTTTGCCTGCTCGCCGTTCTCGGCGATGCAGGTCTCAAGGCCGAGGGCACGGAAGCCGAGCACGCTGTCGCGCCCGCCGATCACTGCGATCTTGTTCATCTGCCGCCCTCCTTACAAATAACTCAAGCGCAGGCGCGCGCGAATGTCCTCCGCGCTCAGCCCCGCGAGTTTTCCGGATAAAATGGTGCGCACGGCGGTGAATTCCGCCTCCTTCGCGCTCAGGTATCCCACGATGACCTCGGGCCCGAAGGCCGTTCTGCGCGCGCGCTGCAAATACTGCATGAGCGCATCGTCGCACGCGCGCTCAAAAGCCGTGAGGCTGCCGCTCGTGAGCGAGGCGGCAAGCTCGCCCGCCGCCGAAAGCGCGCTGCCGCGCGTGAGCTCTGCAAGGCGGTCGCCACGCGCGGTCTTGAGCTGCTCTGCCGGGATATGTCCTCCCGGCAGCAGCGCCGCGGATAAAAGCTCCGCCGAGGCGCCCATGCGCTGCGCGCGCACGAGCGTGCGCAGATCGATCGCGTCGATCTGCAAAGCGACATAGCCGATGAGAAAGTCATTTCCCGTCGCCCCGGCGAGCTCACTCATCTCCTCAAAGCAGGCCCGATCCAGCGTCAGCTCCGCCCGGCGGATATCACCGCCCTCGGCCTCCTTCTCCGCCTGCGCCATCGCGCGTCCCATGCGGGAAGAGAGCATCCCCCGCTCGCCGCGAAGGAGCGCCGACGCGTCATACCGCCCGCAATCGATGACAAGGCGCGAGACATCCTCGCCCGTGAGCTTTGCCTTCAGGGCAAGCTTTGCGTTGTGGTAGTCGTACTTGAGCTGAAAAAGCTCGACGATACGCTTGTCCGGCGCGAGCACCGCGACCTCGCGGTAGAGCTCCGCGCGCGAAAGCGCGAGCAGCTTTTCCACCTCCTCGAGCGTGCAGTGCTCTAAGGGCGGATAACCACACTCAATGAGTATCTTGCAGCTCTCCTCCGCGGTGGGCGCTTCGAGCATCCGCTCGGAGAGCGCCTGTGTCAAAAGGTGCGCTTCGCGCGCGTGCAGCGCCGCAGAGACCGCTGCATAATTCGTATCCCGATACTGCTGCACCGCTTCTCCCCTCCCCTACTGTGCAAAGAGGAGCTCGGCCGCGCCGCGCTCGGTCCTCTCGCGCGAGAGCGCGAGCAGCGTTTCAAACGAGCAGTTCACGTCGCACTCCCGGCTTGAGAGCAGGAAGCCCGCGCTTATGTCCGCACTTTCGGGCACGAGCGTGAGACTCGTGCCGAGCTCCTGGTTCGCGCGCTCGGCGAGCGCCTGCCCGATCTCCTCGCGGTCCTTTTTAGAAAGGACGATCTCCTCTTTTCCCGTGCTCACAGCGCGCTTTAAAAGGTGTACCAGAAGGTCAAGGTACTGCTCTTTCGGCATTTCGCAAAGCTGCGCGAGCGCACGCTCGTAAGCCTCTTTCAGCACTTCCTGCTGCGCAGAAAGCGTAAGCTTTCTCGTCTCCATTTCAGCAGCCGAGCAAAGGCGCTCATAGCGCTCCTGCGCCGCCTGATCGGACCGCTGCGCCGCCGCGGCGCGGTCCTGTTCTATGCGTGCCTGACAAGCCTGCCGCAGTTCGGCAAGCTGGCGCTCGGTCTGCTCCTCCAATTCCTTGAGCGAGCGGGCCGCGTCCGCCTCCATGCGCGCGGTGATCTTTTCCATTCCGTTCATTGCGTTTCCGCCTTTCTGTCAGCGTAGATTCAGCCGATGTTGAGCAGCATCATGATCGACGCCAGCAGCGACAGGATCGCGTAGAACTCGACCACGACGCACAGCACCATGCCCTTCGTCCAGTGCTCGGGCTGGCGGGCAAGAATGTTGATCGAGCCTGCCGCCACGCGGCCCTGTGCGACCGCCGAAATGCCGCCGCCGATGGCGATGGGCATACAGGCGGCAAAGTAACGAAGGCCTTCCTGAAGGGACATATCCACATATGTGCCGTTGAACACGCCCATGCGCATCAGGCACAGAAAGCCGATGACGAGACCGTACAGTCCCTGCGTGCCGGGGATGACCTGCAGGATCATCACCTTACCGAATTTGCTCGGATCCTCGCACAAAAGCCCCGTGCCGGCTTCACCGGCAAGACCCGTGCCGCGCGCGCTGCCCGCGCCGGCAAGACACACCGCAAGACCCGCGCCCAGCATACCGATGGCGCCGCCTGTCGTCAGTTGAAAAATACCCATGATGTTCCTCCTTACGGTTTTCCCGTTATTTTACTGTAGATCGACATATTCTGTGTCCAGCGTCATCGGCCGGAAGGGCTTTCCGCCGTCGACGTAGAACTTGTTGAAAAATTCAAGGCACTGCAATCTCAGGTCGTGCACATAGCAGCCGAGGAGATTGAGGCCGAAGTTCATCGCGTTGCCGAGCATCGAGATGATGATGAACGCGATCACGTTCCCCGGCATCGCCGCGAGCATATTGAAGACCTGCGCGATCACGCTGCC
>URCK01000045.1 GCA_900546295.1 uncultured Eubacteriales bacterium
CATTGTACTTGGCGGAGATGGCCTTCGCGTCATCGAGGCTCATCTGCGTGCCGGGATTCTCGACCTCTTCGACGACTTCCTTCTGCACGAACATCTTGAGCTCGCGCTTGCCCTCGTCCACGTCGACCACCACGTTCTCCACGCCCTCGTGGTCGCGCTTGTAGGCGGTGGTAAGCGCCTGCACGATCTTTTCCATCATAAAGCTCTGGGAAATGCCGCGCTCCTTTTCCAGCATCGCAAGAGCTGCGAAGATCTCATCACATTTCATGAGTAGTTGCTCCTTAATTTTATATTCTGTATGATAAACGTCAGTGGTATTCCTGTCAGAAATCACAGCGCAGGCGCACGAGCGCCACCGCATCCTTTTCAAAGCGCTTTTCCTCTTCGCCGATGCGCAGCGTCACAGCGCCGTCATCGTAGCCCGCAAGATCGCCGGAAAACTCCTTGCGTCCGTCGACGGGCTTGTAGGTTTTCAAGAGCACGGGCGCGCCCATGAACTGCGCAAAGTCACCCGGGCGCTTGAGCGGACGCTCCGCGCCGGCGGACGCGACCTCGAAAATGTAGCTCGACTCGATGGGGTCAGCCTCGTCAAGGATATCGCTCATGGCGCGGGAGATGGCCTCGCAGTCGAGGATGTTCACGCCGCCGTCTTTGTCGATATACAGCCGCAGATACCACTGTCCCGCCTCGCGGACATATTCCACATCCCACAGCTTGCAGCCGTTCTCCTCCACAACGGGGAGCGCCAGCTCGCGCACGACTTCGGTCACCTTTTTCATCTTATCCCTCGCAGTCCGTGTTTTTTCCAAAATTTGCAAAAGAAAGAGCGGGCCAAACGGTCCACTCTCGCGTTTCCTGCATCCATAACACAGGTATACTATCACAACAAATCGCCGATTGCAAGCGTTTTTGCAGGGCTTTCGCCTGCTTTTTGAAAATTTTTCCTCTATTTTTCCTCGTTTTTTGCAAAACAGGCGAAAATGCGGAAACGGGCGCTTGCAAAGCGCTCAAAAGTATGCTATAAGAGTAGGACTTTAACGCTTATTTTCAAAGGAGGGACCCGTCTTGGCGCGCAGCAACACGCTCAATATGACGGAAGGCCGTCTCAGCCGGCAGATCATTGCCTTTTCCATGCCGCTGATGTTCACGAATCTTCTGCAAATGCTCTTCAGTATGGTCGACCTTGCCGTGGTCGGCCGCTTTTCCAGCTCCGCCGCCATGGGCTCGGTCGGCTCGACCACAACGCTCGTCTTCCTCTTCACAGGCTTTCTGATGGGCCTTGGCAGCGGCGTGAACGTGCTCGTCGCCACGCACTTCGGCGCGCGCAGCGAAAAGAACGTGCGCGAGTCGGTGGGCACGTCGTTCATCGTCTGCCTCGCGGCGGGCATTCTGATGCTGGCGCTGGGCCTCATCTTCGCCCGGCCGCTCCTTGAGCTGCTCAACACGCGCGGCGATCTCATCGACGGCGCAGAGCTTTACCTTCGCATTTACTTTTTGGGTATGCCCGCCGCCGCGCTCTATAACTACGGCAGCGGCGTGCTGAACGCCATCGGCAACACGAAAACGCCGCTGCTGTTCCTCTCCGTCGCGGGCGTGCTGAACGTCATCCTCGACCTTGCGTTCGTCATCGGCCTCGGCATGTCGACCGACGGCGTGGCGCTTGCAAGTATGATCTCTCAGTGCGTTTCGGCGGGACTGATCCTCTGCTCGCTGCTGCGCAGCAAGGACATCTACCGCCTGCCCATCAAGGAGCTTTCCTTTCACAAGGATAAGGCCATGCACGTTCTGGCCATCGGCGTTCCCGCAGGCTTGCAAAATGCCATCTTCTCGGTCGCAAATCTCTTCATCCAGGCGGGCATCAACTCCTTCAGCACCGTTGTTGTCGAGGGCAACTCCGCCGCGGGCAACATCGATAACCTCGTTTACGCGGTGATGAATGCCTTCTACATCGCCTGCTCGAGCTTCGTCGGGCAAAACTTCGGCGCGGGCAAGGCAGAGCGCGTGCGCAAGAGCTATCTTCTCACGCTTGGCTACTCCGCCTTCGTCGCGGGCTTTTTCGGGATGCTCTTCCTGCTCTTCGGGCGGGAGTTCCTCTCCCTCTTCACCTCCGAGTCCGCCGTTATCGACGCGGGCCTTGAGCGCATCCGGATCATGTGCTTTGTCTTCCCCCTCTCCGCGCTGATGGACGACACCACCGCCGCCGCGCGCGGCGTCGGCAAGGGCCTTGTGCCGATGATCTTCGTCTTCCTCGGCTCGTGCGTGTTCCGCGTGATCTGGATCTACACGGTCTTCGCCTATTTCCACACGATCTCCTCGCTCTACCTGCTCTACCCCTTCTCCTGGATCATCACGGGCGCTGCCGAGATCTTCTATTTCCTCTACTGCTACAAAAAGATCGTCGTCCCTCTCGGCGCATCCAGAAAAGCGTAAAAAAAGCAGCCTTGCGGCTGCTTTTTTCATCTTCCGGCGGCGCGGCGTTTTTCACCACCGCTGCGCAAAAAAGAGTCGTCCATTCGGACGGCTCTTTTTCAAAACATTGTTCCTTATTCGGTGACGAAGGGGAGCAGAGCGATCTGACGGGCGCGCTTGATCGCCTCGGTCAGCTGACGCTGATGCATCGCGCAGGTACCGGTGGTTCTGCGGGGCAGGATCTTCGAACGCTCGGAGATGAAGCGGCGCAGCTTGGCGGCGTCCTTATAGTCGATATACTCGCACTTGTCAACGCAGAACTGGCACACCTTTTTGCGCTTGCGGTTGGGGCCGCCGGCGCGAGGGGCTCTGTTTTCGCGTTCCATAGCCATGGATGATTCCTCCTTATCAGAATTGGGGTTTTCGTACCCTCATTAGAACGGCAGCTCGCCGTCCTCTTCAATTTCGGCAAAGCCGCCGCCCGCAGGAGCGGTGTAGCTCTCAGCAGGGGAGCCGTAAGCGGGGGGCGCATAATCGCCGCCCGGCTGGCTGTCGCGCTTGCTGTCGCCGAAATAAATGTTGTCGGCAACCACTTCCGCGCTGCGGCGGTTGTTGCCATCCTTGTCTTTCCAGTCGCGGATCTGAAGCCGGCCCTCGACCACGGCCATGCGGCCCTTGGTGAAGTACTGGCAGACAAATTCAGCGGTCTGGCGCCAGGCGACTACGTCGATGAAATCGGTGGCCTTCTCGCCGCTCTCGCGGCTCTTGAAGTCGCGGTCGACCGCGACGGAGAAGGACGTCACCGCCGTGCCGTTCTGCGTGCGGCGCAGCTCGGGATCACGGGTGAGTCGACCCATGATGACGATACGGTTCAACATAGCGCGTTCCTCCTTACTCGCCCTTGCAGACGATCATGGAGCGGATGATACCATCGGTAATGCCGAGGATACGGTCCAATTCCTTGGGGAAATCGGGCGCGCTCGTGAAGGAGATCAGAACATAGTAGCCTTCGGTGATGTAGTTGATGGCGTAGGCCAGCTTGCGCTTGCCCCACTCCTCAACCTCCATAGCCGTGCTGTTCTGCTCCACGAGGGTCTTGAACTTTTCGGTCAGAGCGGCGACCTGCTCTTCGGGCAGTCTGCCGTCCATGATGAAAACGACCTCATAGTTTGCGGAAATCTTAGCCATTCTTGGTTGCACCTCCTTTTGGACTGATGGCCCACACATTCTTTGTGTGAGCAAGGATTTTGCCTGTATGTAAATTACAAGCTCTACTATTATATAAAACCATCCCCCAAAGTCAAGTATTTTTTCAGAAATATCCGGCCTTTTTGCAAAAAAAGCTTTGCTTTTCTTTCCTTTTCCGCCCAGAATATGCCCGCTCTGCTTGCAATCGGAAAAAAATTCGTGTAAAATGGCGTTAGTTCTCGGAAAGGACGATGGATCATGAAGAAATTTTTTGCCGTTTTGCTTTCGCTCTCAATGCTCGCCGCCCTGCTCGGCGGCTGCATGTGCGAGGTGGCCGACACCGACCTCAACGCCGACGGCGGCGGCTCCGCCGAAGCAAAGTTCGGCTTTTCAGAGGAACTGGTCGACGCACTCGATATGCGCGAGAAGATAACGGAGAACGGCTTTACCTACTTCCGCTACAATAACCGCGGCTACTACGGCGATCAGGCGAGCGAGCATTTCTCGAACCCCGACGAATTCAACGCGATCTTCGCCGAGGTCGTCTCTGAGATCACCGAGGTAAGCGCTGCCGCCGCTCCCGGCACGGTAACGCTCGCCCTTGCCTCCGACGGCGGGCTGACGCTGACGGTGGAAAACAAGCAGTCTGACCGCCGCAGCGCGATCAAAAAGGAGCTTGCCAAGCAGCTGCCGGACTATTCCGACGCTCAGCTTGACAAGCTGCTCGAGGGCATGGTGATGACCTATCGCTTCACCTTCCCCGCCGCTCTTATCCAGTATAGTCAGGGCGCAGGCATCACGGTGGAGGGAACGGTCGTCACGATCGACTTCCTTGCACTGAGCGCCGGCACCTACCGCTTCTCCACCTCACAGGCCGACATGTCCTATCAGCGCCCGCTCGGCAGCGTGACGCAGGAGAACATTCCCGCGAGCGGCACGGCCTATATGCGCCGCCAGACCGTTGAGGTCGACGGACGCGATGTGACCTTCCAGACCTACGCGCTCTCCGACGGGAACGGCGGCGAGACGAACTACGTCCGCCTGCGCGATATCGCCTCCGTCTTAAACGGCACGAACGCGCAATTCTCCGTTGACTGGGACGGCAGCGTGGTCATCACGCCGGGCGAGCCCTACGCCGCCAACGGCACGGAGATGCAGGCCTCGTTCTCCGGCGACCGCCGCTACCGGAAGGCCGACGCCGCAACAAAGATCTATGGCGAGACCATTCCCTTCACCGCGATCCTGCTCACCGACGATCAGGGCGGCGGCTACACCTATTATAAGCTGCGCGACCTCGGCAAGGTGCTGAACTTCAACGTCAGCTGGTCGTCGAGCCGCGGCATCTACATCGAGAGCAGCCAGCCGTATGTGGGCTAAGACATCTTCAAAAAAGCGACAAAAAGAGGACTTCCGATCGGAAGTCCTCTTTTTTGACATTAGTTCAGCTTGATGCGCTTTTCGATCATGCCGAGCAGGGGAAGGCCGAGCACATAGCAGGCAACCGCCTCGCCAAGGCCGACGGTGAGGGCATTGTAGAAGAAGGCCGGCGGGAAGCCGTTGCCGACGCCCGCCTCTTCCCACGCGATGAGCGCGCCGATGAGGATGGCGTTGCAGAGCACGGGCGGCAGCGCGGCCGTCCACTTTTTGTGGCAGCGGGCGGTGAGGAGCGCGGCGAGCAGCGTGGCTGCCGAGCCGACGATCATATCGAGCGGGCCGTAGGGACTCAGAACATTGGAGAGCACGCAGCCGATGAAGAGGCCCCAGCTTGCCTCGGGCATCAGAAACGGCAGCACCGTCATCGCTTCGGAAAAGCGGAGCTGGATGGGGCCATAGGCAAGGTTCAGGGCGTTGGAGAGCAGCGTCAGCGCGACGTAGACAGCCGCGATGAGCGCGCAGCGGGTGAGCTTTTTGGTGTCAAAGTGCATGGGTGGGATTCCTTTCTGCGATGAGTGGGTCGGGGATAAGACGGATGGAAAATGCGCTGCGGGCGGCCAGAAGACCGCCCGCAGGGAACGAAGGCTTAGAGAAGCTCCTTGACTTCCTCACGGAAGCGGTTCAGCTCCGAGGTCGCCTTGGCGCAGCGGGGGCAGAGACCGTCGGCGTCCGCCTCGGTGGAGTGCTTCCAGCAGCGCGGGCACTTCGTGCCGGCGGCGTTATCGACCTTGACGGCGAGCGCGTCGCCCACGGCAAGCTCGACCTTGGAGACGATGAAGATATCGGCGAGCGCTTCGGCGCTCTCGTCGGCAAGGAAGCGGTCGCTCTCGGGCACGGTCAGGTGCACGTCGGCCTCGAGGCTCTTGCCGATGACCTTGGCCGCGCGCGCCTCTTCGAGCGCGCCGTTGACGACGGTGCGCACCGCGATGATGCGCTCCCAGCGCGCCATGGTCTCGCTGTCGAGGGCGTAGTCGGTGAAGGGCTTGTTCATCTCGTTGAGCACGACGTTGCGCGCATCGTCCTCGGCAGTGTGCGGCATGGCGAGCCAGACCTCGTCGCAGGTGAAGGCGAGGATGGGCGCGAAGAGCTTTGCGAGCGTGTGGAGCGTGAGGTAGAGCGCCGTCTGTGCGCTGCGGCGGGAGGCGCTGTCCGCGCCCTCGCAGTAGAGGCGGTCCTTGACGATATCGAGATAGAAGCTTGAGAGCGTGGTGACGCAGAAATCGTTCACCGCGTGGGTGATGATGTGGAATTCATAGTCGCAGTAGGACTGCTCGGCCTTCACCATCAGCTCGTTGAGCTTGGTGATGAGCCAGCGGTCGAGCACCGGCATATCTTCGCTCTTTGTCAGCTTCTCGGGGTCGAAGTCGACAAGGTTATCGAGCATGAACTTGCAGGTGTTGCGGAACTTGAGGTAGTTCTGGCTGAGCTGCTTGAAGATCTCCTTCGAGCAGCGGACGTCCGCGTGATAGTCGGCGGAAGCGGCCCACAGACGCAGGATGTCCGCGCCGTTCTCGTTGAACACGTCCGCCGGGTCAACGCCGTTACCGAGGCTCTTGTGCATGGCCTTGCCCTCGCCGTCGACCGTCCAGCCGTGGGTGACGCACTCCTTGAAGGGCGCGCCGTCGCCGAAGGCGCCGACCGCCGTGAGCAGTGAAGACTGGAACCAGCCGCGGTACTGGTCGAGACCCTCGAGGTACATCGTTGCCGGCCAGAAGCCCTGATCCTTCTTCATAGAGGCAAAGTGCGTGGAGCCGGAGTCGAACCAGCCGTCGAGCGTGTCCTCTTCCTTGGTGAAGCCAGTGTTCTTGCCGCAGTGCGGGCAGGTGAAGCCCTTGGGCAGAATGTCGGCAGCCTCCATATCGAACCAGGCGTTGGAGCCCTTTTCACGGAAGAGGTCGGAAACGGCCTTGATGGTCTCATCGGTGCAGATGGGCTTGCCGCAGTCCTTGCAGTAGAACACGGGGATGGGCAGGCCCCAGCGGCGCTGACGGGAGATGCACCAGTCGGCGCGCTCGCGGATCATGCTCTTCATGCGGTCGATGCCCCAGCCCGGGACCCAGCGCACATCGTCGCAGGCAGCGCAGGCCTCTTCCTTGAAGGAATCGACGGAGCAGAACCACTGCGGGGTGGCGCGGAAGATGATGGGCTTCTTGCAGCGCCAGCAGTGCGGATAGCTATGCACGATCTCCTCGGAAGCGAAGAGGGAACCTGCTTCCTTCATGTCCGCAAGGATAACGGGGTTGGACTCTTCAACGAGCATCCCCTCATATTTTCCTGCATAGTCGGTGTGGCGGCCCTGATCGTTGACGGGCACGACCATGTCCATGCCGTAGCGGCGGCAGGTCTGATAGTCGTCCGCGCCGAAGCCGGGCGCGGTGTGGACGCAGCCGGTACCGGAATCCATCGTGACATAGTCGGCCAGCACCAGACGGCTCGTCTTGGGCAGGAACGGGTGCTGCGCCAGCATGTTCTCATAGAAGTTGCCGGGGTGAGTCTCAAGGATCGAGTAGTGCTCGACATTGCCGACGGTCATGACCTTTTCGACGAGCGCCTCGGCGACGATGTACATCTCGCCGTTGTCCTCGTTCTTGACGATGGCGTAGCTCTCGTCGGGGTGCAGGGCGATGGCGAGGTTGCCGGGCAGGGTCCAGATCGTGGTCGTCCAAATGACGAAGTTGAGCTTGCTCTTATCGAGGTGGCTGAGCTTGCCGAGATCGTCGTTCATCGGGAACTTGACATACACGGTCGTGCAGGGATCGTCCTGATACTCGATCTCCGCCTCGGCGAGGGCGGTCTCGTCGTGATAGCACCAGTAAACGGGCTTGAGGCCCTTGTAGATGTAGCCCTTCTTGTACATCTCGCCGAAGACCTTGACCTCCTCAGCCTCGAAGCCGGGGTCCATGGTCTTGTAGGGATGCTCCCAGTCGCCCAGCACACCGATGCGCTTGAAGCCCTCCATCTGCACGTCGATATAGTGCTGGGCAAACTCGTGGCAGGCGGAGCGGAAGGCGGAAACGGGCATGGCCTTGTGGTTGAGCTTGTTCTGCTTGATGATGGCGCTCTCGATGGGCATACCGTGGTTATCCCAGCCGGGGATATACGGCGTGTAGTAGCCGCGCATCGCGTAGGAACGGGTGATGAAGTCCTTTAAGGACTTGTTGAGCGCATGACCCATGTGCAGTCCGCCGTTGGAGAACGGAGGGCCGTCGTGCAGGGCGAAGCGGGGCTTGCCCTCGTTCTTTTTGAGCATCAGGTTGTAGAGGTCCATTTCCTCCCAGTGCTTGAGCATCTCAGGCTCGCGCTTGGGAAGACCCGCGCGCATCGGGAAGCCGGACTTCGGCATATTCAGTGTGCTTTTGTAATCCATGTTGCGTCTCCTTCGTTTATATGAATTTTCAGATTACTTATCTGATTTTTGCCGCGGCATGTGCGTGGCAAAAATTCCTTGACCCAGCCGCCTTGGGCGGCGACGCCAGTGACTTGTGTCTCTGGCGTGGGGGATTCTAAAGGGGGGATGGAATCCCCTCTTTACCAAAAAAACAAAAGCGCCCTGTCCCAATAAAGAGACAAAGGCGCTGACCTCTGCGGTACCACTCTTCTTGCTGTGCTCTGCACAGCCGCTCAAATGCTGCGATATAACGGTCGCACCCGTCCGGCCTTACTTAAAGTTCAGTCCGGCTGCTCCGAGGTGATATTCAGCCCTGCCGCGTCCCGCCTTTCACCAAACCGGCGGTTCTCTTTGCCGCGGGGGAGGGGCTTACTTGTCCTCATCCACGCATATTTCATAATGCAGTAGTAATATATCGGCTTTTTTGGGCTTTGTCAACCCCGCCGCAGCGCTCTCAGAGCAGAAAAAGATGTAAATTTGGAGTAAAAACTTGTAAACTACGGCAAAATACGCCTACAGGCGCTTGACAGCGCAAAAAAAATGTGATAACTTTTGCAGCACGGAAAAAAGGGAGTAGCCGGCGCTTTCGGGCGTTGAGCAGGCCGTCATCGCGGGAGTTTCCCCGGCCTGTTCGCGAAATGGCAAGACTTTTACCCAGACGGTCGTCTGCGGTAAAGGTCTTTTTTCTTTTATCCGCACATCCAAAAAAACTGAAGGAGTGTTTCAGCATGGAGTTTCTGCTCGACGGCATTCGCGCCGTCACGCCGCAGCAATGCGTAATGTATGTGGTGGGCGCGCTGCTCATCTATCTTGCCATCAAAAAGGACTATGAGCCCTCGCTTCTGCTGCCGATGGGCTTTGGCGCGATCCTCGTGAACCTTCCGATGTCCGGCGTTCTGAACCAGATGGTCGCGGGCGTGGGCGAGAGTCAGGGCATCATTCAATGGCTCTTTGAAACCACCATCGAGGCAAGCGAGGCGCTGCCGCTGCTGCTGTTCATCGGCATCGGCGCGATGATCGACTTCGGCCCGCTGCTCTCGAACCCGAAGATGTTTCTCTTCGGCGCGGCGGCGCAGTTCGGCATTTTCTTTGCAATGATCGCGGCGGTCATGCTGGGCTTTGATCTGAAGGACGCAGCCTCCATCGGCATCATCGGCGCGGCGGACGGCCCGACGTCGATCCTCGTCTCGCAGGTACTCCATTCCAATTATATCGGGCCCATCGCGGTGGCGGCCTACTCGTATATGGCGCTCGTGCCGATCATCCAGCCCTTTGCCATCAAGCTCGTCACGACGAAAAAAGAGCGCGCGATGCACATGCCCTACAACCCCAAGCACGTCTCCCGTTCGCTGCGCATCTGCTTCCCCATCATGGTCACGATCATCGCGGGCTTCATCGCGCCGATGTCCGTCTCTCTCGTGGGCTTTCTGATGTTCGGCAACCTCCTGCGTGAGTGCGGCTGCCTCGAGCGTCTTTCCCAGACGGCGCAGAACGACCTTGCGAACCTCATCACGCTCCTGCTCGGCATTACGATCTCCTTCTCCATGCAGGCCGACCAGTTCGTCAATCTTGATACGCTCATCATCATGGCGCTGGGCCTTGTCGCCTTCGTCTTCGACTCCATCGCGGGCGTGATGTTTGCAAAGCTTCTGAACCTCTTCTGCAAGAACAAGGTGAACCCCATGGTCGGCGCGGCCGGTATCTCGGCCTTCCCGATGTCCGCGCGCGTCATCCAGAAGATGGGGCAGGAAGCAGACTGCACCAACCACCTGCTGATGCACGCCGTCGGCGCGAACGTCGCCGGTCAGATCGCATCGGTGCTCGCGGGCGGCATGATCTTGAATCTCGTGCCGCAGCTCATGGGTTAAGGAGGAACACAACATGACAAATCTTGAGATCGCGCTGCTCATCACGGGGCAGGGAATGCTCGGCATCTTCGCCGTGATGGGGCTGATCACCGTATTAGTCACACTCTTCACTAAATTCGGTAAAAAGTAAAACCCCAGACATAAACAGGCGGCCGCTGCCAACGCAGCGACCGCCTGTTTTAACATCGTAGATTTTGCACCGCGCACGGCGCAAATAATTTTAATCGTAATTTGTCGCGACATGCGCGTGACAAATTACTCTCTGCGCGGAGCGCGTGTCGCAGCCGCCTCACGGGCGGCAAGGCACGAAGCGCAGCGAATCCCCTTGAAAAGGCGGCATAGCCGCCTTTTCAAATACTCAAAAACGTGGGACTCAGTCCCGCGTTTTTGAAGTAATATAGAGCATCAGCGCCGCGACGTCCGCCGGGCTGACGCCCGAGATGCGGCCCGCCTGCCCCAGATTCTGCGGGCGGATGGCAGCGAGCTTCTCGCGCGCCTCCAGCCGAAGGCCGTCGATCTTTGCATAGTCGATGTCCTCGGGAATGGCGCGGCGCTCCAATCTCGCAAACTCCGCGACCTCCGCCATCTGGCGGCGGATGTAGCCCTCGTACTTGACCGCGATCTCCACGCTCTCGGCGAGCGCGGGCGGGAAGGCGCGGCAAATCTCGTCAAAGGCACGCAGATCGTCATATTTGATCTGCGGGCGGCGCAGCAGCGCGATGAGGGGACTGCCGTCGCGCACCTCCGCCGTGCCGCGCGCGGAAAGCAGGGCGTTGAGCGCGTCGGACGCGCCTACGCCCGTGTGCTCGAGGCGCTTGATCTCGCGGCGCACGGCATCATATTTATCATTCACTTTTTGCAGCGCTTCGTCGCTCACAAGCCCAAGCTCGTGGCCGATGGGCGCAAGGCGCTCGTCGGCGTTGTCCTGCCGGAGGATGAGGCGGTACTCGCTGCGGCTCGTCATCATGCGGTAGGGCTCGTTCGTTCCCTTGGTCACAAGGTCGTCGATGAGCGTGCCGATGTAGGCCTGCTCGCGGCCTAAAATAAAGGGCAGCTCGCCCTTGATTTTCCGCGCGGCGTTCACACCCGCGACAAAGCCCTGCACCGCCGCCTCCTCGTAGCCCGACGAGCCGTTGAACTGTCCCGCGCCGTACAGGCCGGAAATGTGCTTGTATTCAAGCGTCGGGTAAAGCGCGGTGGGGTCGATGCAGTCATACTCGATGGCGTAGGCCGGGCGCATCATCTCCGCGTGCTCAAGCCCCTTGACCGAGTGCAGCATTTCAAGCTGCACCTCCTCGGGCATGGAAGAGGAAAAACCCTGAATGTAGAGTTCCTCGGTGTCAAGCCCCATCGGCTCGATGAAGAGCTGATGGCGTGGCTTATCGGGGAAGCGGACGATCTTCGTCTCGATACTCGGGCAGTAGCGCGGGCCGACGCCCTCGATGACGCCCGAGTAGATGGGACTGCGATCCAGATTCTCGCGGATGACGCGGTGCGTCTCCTCCGTGGTGTAGGTCAAATAGCAGACCACCTGATTTTGAGGCGGCGTTTGCGTCGAAAACGAGAAGGGCAGGGGCGCTTCGTCGCCCGTCTGCACTTCCATTTGAGAAAAATCGACGCTGCGCGCGTTCACGCGCGGCGGCGTGCCGGTCTTGAAACGGCGCAGCGGCAGTCCGAGCTTTTTGAGCGCGTCCGCCAGCGTGAGCGAGGCGTGCATCCCGTCGGGGCCGCTCTCGCGCACACATTCGCCGACGATGGTACGCCCGTCCAGAAATGTCCCCGAGCAGAGGATGACGGCCCTGACCGCGTAAACGCCGCCCGTTTCCGTCACGACGGCGGAAACATGTCCGTCCTCCACGCGAAGATCGACGATCTCCGCCTGACGCAGCAAAAGATTTTCCTGCCGCTCGAGCGCGTGCTTCATCACGCTCTGGTAGCGCCGCCGGTCAGCCTGCGCGCGCAGCGACCAGACGGCGGGGCCCTTGCCGCGGTTGAGCATCCGGTACTGGATGCAGGCTTCATCCGCCGCCCTTGCCATCTCGCCGCCGAGGGCGTCGAGCTCGCGCACGAGATGGCCCTTGCCCGTGCCGCCGATGGCGGGGTTGCAGGGCATGTTGCCCACCGCGTCTAAGTTGATGGTAAAGCAGACCGTCTTCATCCCGAGGCGCGCACAGGCAAGAGATGCCTCGATGCCCGCGTGTCCCGCGCCGATGATGGCGACATCGTAGCTTCCGGCAGAAAATTCACGCATAGCCTCAGCCCCTTTCCAGTGTGATGACCGCGACCTGCGGGCGGTTGAAGATGCGCGGGATGATCTTCGGCGAGTTGCCGAGCCCGCGGCTGACGAAGACGGACGCGCCGTTGTCTGAATAAAAGCCCGCCGTGTGCGTGGGGAAGAGGTTGCGCTGCGTGCCGAACACCCCGCCCACGAACGGGAATCTCCAGATGCCGCCGTGGCCGTGGCCGGAGAGCGTCAGGTCTGCGCCGAGGAGACTGTATTCCCGCGCAAAGCGGTCGTTGCGATGCGCCAGCAGCATCCAGAAGGGGTCGCCGCAGGCGGCGTAGACCTCCTGGGCAAGCTCCTGCGGCGTTTCCTGATCGGCGTAGCCGTTCGGATCGTCGATGCCCGCGAGCACGATGGTATCGCCGTTTCGCGCAAGATACATAAATTCATTGGAGAGCACCGTCACGCCGCTCTCCCGCAGCGTGCGCTTGATCTCCTCCACGACCTTTGTGCCGTGACCCCACTCGTGGTTGCCCGTGACGTAATACGTCGGCGCGATGGCAGAGAGCGCCGTGCCGACCTCGCCGGCGTAGATGGTCGGGTTCTCGGTCTTGCGGTCGACCAGGTCGCCCGTCACGAAGATATACTCCGGCTGCGCGGCCTTGACCGCACTGTACAGGCGCTCGTTGCCCTTGCCGAAGTATTTGCCGTGCAGGTCGCTCAGGTGCACGACGCGGCAGCCGTCAAAGCCCGCGGGCAGCGCGAGCGAGGTGAACGTGACCTCGTCTGTTTCGATGCTGCTGTTGTCCCAGCAGAGGAAGAGGCCGAGCAGCACGATGAGGATAAGCAAATTGCGCCAAAAATGATGTTTTCTTCTTTGATTCGCCATGGAAGCTCCTATCGGTATGCGCACAAATGCGCGGAAAAGGTAAGGGGCGGCTTTTGCCGCCCCTTATTGTAGCACAATGCACTGCCGCGAAACAAGAAATTTATTCCGCGCTCTTGAGACTCTCGACCATATCGATCTTCTTCATCCTGAAGTGCGCGAGAACATTGACAAGGAAGGAGAAGATCGTCGTCAGGATCGCCGCATAGAGGTAGGCCGTCGCCTTGGTCTGCCGCCCGAACATCATAAGGTCGATCTCCGTGGAGCGGACAAGGTAGATGTGCAGCCAGTGGCCCATGAAGCAGCCTATGAGGATGCCGAACACCGTCAGCACGATGTTCTCGCGGTAGACGTAGGCCGAAACCTCCCTGTCGTAAAAGCCCAGCAGCTTGATCGTGGCAAGCTCGCGCTGGCGCTCGGTGATGTTGATGTTCGAGAGGTTGAAGAGCACGACCATCGCCAGCGCCGCCGCCGCCAGAATGATGATGACCA
>URCK01000046.1 GCA_900546295.1 uncultured Eubacteriales bacterium
ACATCGAGGTCGCGCCGCTCGCCTATATGCGCGGCCGCACGCTGGACGACAGCTTCATCATCCTCGACGAGGCGCAGAATACCTCCTGCGAGCAGATGAAAATGTTCCTGACGCGCATGGGCTTCAACTCGAAAATGGTCATCACCGGCGACGTGACGCAGATCGACCTGCCGGCGGACAAGATGAGCGGACTTAAGCAGGCCGTGCGCGTGCTTAAAAATGTTGAGGGCATCGGCATCTGCGAGCTGACCGATCAGGACGTGGTGCGCCATGTGATGGTGCAGCGCATCATCAAGGCCTACGCGGACTACGAGAGCGAACGAAACGAAAAGAGGAAAAAGTGATGGCAAAGAGACATTATATCCCCATTACGGCGGAAAACGTGCCCAATGTGAGCGAGGGTAAGCGCGCCTTTATCCGCAAGGTCATCCGCACGGCGCTCACCGCCGAGGGTGTTGATTTTCCCTGCGAGATCGACGTGGAGCTGACGGACGACGAGACCATCCACAAGATCAACCGCGAGATGCGCGAGGTCGACCGCGCGACGGATGTTCTGAGTTTTCCGATGTTTGAGCTTTCGCCCGGAGAACTGCCGGGTACGGAGGACGCTGACCCCGGCACGGGTCTCGTGCCGCTCGGCGACATGGTCATCTCGCTCGAGCACGTCGCCGCGCAGGCGAAGGAGTACGGCCATTCAAACCGACGCGAGCTTGCCTACCTTGTGACGCACTCGGTACTGCATCTTCTGGGCTACGACCATCTGGACGAGGGCCCCATGAAGGCGCAGATGCGCGAGCATGAAGAGCGCATCATGACGCTGCTCGAACTCGAGCGATAAAAAAGTAAAATGGGACAGCCCTGCGCTGTCCTTACAATAAAACAATGTTCAACGAACAAAAGAAAGTTGAGGATCACCTAACATGAACAAAACGAAGACCGCTATGATCACCGTCTGCGGACGGCCGAACGTTGGCAAGTCCAGCCTGACCAACGCCCTCGTGGGCGAGAAGATCGCCATCGTCTCCAACAAGCCCCAGACCACGCGCAACCGCATCTACGGCGTGGTGAACCGCGGCGATACGCAGTATGTGCTGCTCGACACGCCGGGCTTCCACAAGGCGCGCAACCGCCTCGGCGACTATATGGTGAAGGTCACGCGCGAGTCGATCGCGGACGTGGACGCGGTGCTGCTGCTCGTCGAGCCCGTGCCGCACGTCGGCATCCCCGAAGCGGAGCTCATTGAAAAGATCAAGGCCTCGCACCTGCCGGCCATTCTTTGCATCAACAAGATCGACACCATCGAGCGCAAGGACGACCTGCTTGCCGTCATCGCGGCCTACAGCGAGGCCTATCCCTTCGACGCCATCATCCCTATCTCCGCGCGCACGCACGAGGGGCTGGAAGAGCTGATGAGCGAGCTTTCGAAGTACGCCGCCGAGGGCCCCCAGCTCTTCCCTGACGGCATGACGACCGACCAGCCCGACCGTCAGGTCGTTGGCGAGATCGTGCGCGAAAAGCTGCTGCGCAACCTCGATAAGGAGATTCCGCACGGCACAGCCGTTGAGATCACGCGTTTCATCGAGCGCGACGACGAGGTCATTGAGGTCGACGCGACCATCTACTGCGAAAAGGCGAGCCACAAGGGCATCATCATCGGCAAAAACGGCGCGATGCTCAAGAAGATCTCGACCGAGGCACGCCAGGACATCGAGCGCTTCATGGGTACGAAGGTCTACCTTGAAACCTGGGTCAAGGTCAAGGAAAACTGGAGAGACAATATGAATTATATCCGCTCATTCGGCTACGACGAGCAGTAAAAAATTTTCCCAGCCATATTGCCGGCGTCTTTCCTCATGCTATGTATGAGGTGAGGGCAGTGGAAGAAGGATATCTGGCGCTTTTTATGCAGACCGGGCAGCCGCTATTTTATCTCATGGCGGCAAAGAAACGGTCCTGCGAGGAATGAACGCTGTTCCCCGCGCGCGGGGAGCAGCGCTTCGCGCCGCCGCGAGCAGAGAAAGGACGTGCTGCGCCGCCATGGAAAAAATCGTCACAAAGGGTATCGTCCTTCGCGCAACGGCGACGAAGGAGGCCGACTACATACTCAATATTCTGACCGACACCCTCGGGCGGATCGCGGTCGTCGCGCGCGGCGCGCGGCGCAAGGGTAGCCGCACTGCGGCAAGCTGCGAGCTGCTGGCCTTTTCCGAGCTGACGCTCTATCAGCGCGGCAGCTGGTACTACCTCGACGAGGCGTCGACGATCTCGCTCTTTGCCGGATTGCGGCAGGACATCGAGCTTTTGTCGCTCGCGTCGTATTTTGCCGAGATGACCGAGTGCGTTACGGCGGAGGACGAGCCTGCGCCGGAGATATTGTCGCTGCTGCTCAATTCCCTCTACGCGCTCGACACGCTCGATAAGCCGCAGAGCATCGTCA
Source organism: uncultured Eubacteriales bacterium (assembly GCA_900546295.1). Taxonomy (GTDB): domain Bacteria; phylum Bacillota; class Clostridia; order Oscillospirales; family Oscillospiraceae; genus Hominicoprocola. The sequence continues at coordinate 2,438 of URCK01000046.1, forward strand.
AGGCGGCCTTTGAGCTCAAGCTCCTCGCGCTCTCGGGCTACGAGCCGCTGCTCGACGGCTGCGCCGTCTGCGGCACGCACAACCCGAAAGAGCCAGTGTTCGACGCGCAGCAGGGCGTGCTTTTGTGCAGAGAATGCGCGGCGCACAGCGGGGCGGGACTGCTGCCGCTGGACGCGGGATCGTTCGCCGCGATGCGCCATGTGCTCTTTGCAGAGCCGAAGCGGATGCTCTCATTTTCCCTCTCGGGGGAGACGGAACAGCGCTTTGCCGCCGCCTGTGAGGTCTTTGCGCAGGTGCAGCTTGACCGGCGGTTCAAGACGCTGGACTTCTATAAAAGCATCAAAAATGTAAACTAAACGTATTATCTGTCGAAAACATTACGAATCGGAATCGAATTTTCGGAGAAAACTATGAGTGAACTGTTTGAAAAATCCATTCGCGTGCTGGAGCTGCCGCGCCTTTTGGAGCGGCTGGAGCGCCATGCCGTGAGCGCCGACGCCAAGGCCCGCGCGCGGCGGCTCACGCCCTCGGACGACTTTGGCGAGGTGAACCGCCTGCTCGACGAGACCGACGCGGCGCGCAAGATGATCGCCCTGCGCGGCAGCCCGTCGTTCGGCGGCGTGAGGCCCGTGGCAGAGGCACTGGGCCGCGCCGAGCGCGACGGTATGCTCAACACGCGCGAGCTTTTGGACATTGCGGCACTCCTGACGAACGTGCGCCGCGTGAAGGACTATTACCGCGAGGATGAAGAGGGAACGGTCATCGACAAGCTCTTCCTCTCGCTGCATCCCAACCGCTTTCTGGAAGAGAAGATCACGACCGCCATCCTCGATGAGAACGAGATCGCGGACAATGCCTCGCCCGAGCTTGCCGAGATCCGCCGCCACAAGCGCGCGGCGGCGGCCAGAGGCCGCCAGATCCTGCAGCGCATCATTTCCTCGCCGAGCTATCGCAACGTCTTGCAGGACGCGCTCATCACGCAGCGCGGCGGGCGCTTCGTCGTGCCGGTGAAGGCAGAATGCCGCGCGGAGCTGCCGGGACTCGTGCACGACACGTCCTCGAGCGGCGCGACGATCTTCGTCGAGCCGATGGGCGTGGTGCAGGCCAACAACGAGCTCAAGGAGCTGGAGGCAAAGGAGGAAAAGGAGATCGACCGCATCCTCTACGCCCTCTCCGGCGAGGCGGCGAGCTTCAGCCGCGATATCCTGTGGGACTACGACATCCTTGTGCACCTCGACCTCATCTTCGCGCGCGGCGAGCTGAGCTACGAGATGAACGCCATGCGCCCGGAGATCAAAAAGGACGGCAGCGTTTACCTGCGCCATGCGCGCCACCCGCTGCTCGACCCGGCGAAGGCCGTGCCCATCGACATTGAGCTGGGCCGCAGCTTTGATACGCTCGTCATCACCGGCCCCAACACCGGCGGCAAGACGGTGAGCCTCAAGACGCTGGGCCTTCTCTGCCTGATGGCGCAGTGCGGGCTGCACATCCCCTGCGATGACCGCAGCGCCGTGAGCGTTTTCACGGCCGTTCTTGCTGACATCGGCGATGAGCAGAGCATCGAGCAGAGCCTTTCGACCTTCTCGGCGCACATGAAGAATATCGTGCAGATCCTGGACGAGGCCGATGCCCACAGCCTCATCCTCTTCGACGAGCTGGGCGCGGGCACCGACCCGGTCGAGGGCGCGGCGCTTGCCATCGCCATCATCGAACAGGCGAGAAACTGCGGGGCGAAGATCGCCGCGACGACGCACTACGCCGAGCTCAAGACCTACGCCATGACGAGCGCGGGCGTGGAGAACGCGAGCTGCGAATTCGACGTGGAGACACTCTGCCCGACCTATAAGCTGCTCATCGGCATCCCCGGCAAGTCGAATGCCTTTGCCATCTCCAAGCGCCTCGGCCTTGCCGAGAGCGTCATTGAAAAGGCCAAGGCGCAGATGGACAGCGAGAGCCTGCGCTTTGAGGACGTGCTGACGCAGCTGGAGCAGAAGAGGCAGCAGCTCGAAAAGGAAAAGGCGGAGGTCGACCGCCTCTATGCCCAGCGCGAGGAGGACGCGCGCAAGGCGCGCGAATTCCGCACGCAGATGGAAAAGGCAAAGGAGAACGCCCGCAGCCGCGGCGAAGCCGAGGCCAAGCGCCTGCTTGCCGAGGCAAAGTCCGCCGCGGACGAGACCTTCCGCGAGCTGGACGCGCTGCGCAAGCAGCAGAAAAAGCTCGACGCGCAGCAGATGAACGCCCAGCGCGCCGAGATCATGCACAACATCAAGGAGGCGCGTGACGCCGTGGGCGTGCGCGACGAGAGTGCCGAGCCCATCCCCAAGCCCTCGCGCCCCATTCAGGTCGGCGACCTTGTCGAGATCCCCGGCACGAAGCGTCAGGCGGAGGTCGTGGCCGTCAAGGGCGACAGCCTGACGCTCAAGGCGGGCGTTTTGCAGATGAAGGTCAAAGCGGACGAGGTGCGCCTCATCGAAGAGGCCGAGCGCGCGGCAACGGCGAAGAAACAGCCGCAGTTTGCCCCCTCGCAGCGCATCCTGCGCACGGCGAGCGCGGCGCGCGAGCTTGACATCCGCGGCATGGAGACGCTGGAGGCCGAGAGCGTGCTCGATAACTACATCGACGCCGCCGTGATGGCCCATCTTGAAACGGTGACCATCATCCACGGCAAGGGAACGGGCGCGCTGCGCAAGGCGGTGCACGCTTCTCTCCGGCGCAATAAGGCCGTGAAAAGCTTCCGCCTCGGCAACTACGGCGAAGGCGAGTCGGGCGTAACTGTGGTCGAGTTGAAGTAAATCGCCGCCTGGGAAAGCGTTTTGTCTGTGTTTATTGCCAAATCCGCGACATTTCGCGAAAAATGACATTGACGAATGGCGGGGCAATGGTATATGATACGGTATAGTCCGAAAGATTTTTTGGAGAGGGAGAAAGTAACGATGTATACTCAGAATGTTACGATCAACAATGAGGTAGGCCTGCATGCACGTCCCGCCACGTTCTTCATTCAGAAAGCCAACGAGTTCAAGAGCGGCATCTGGCTGGAGAAGGACGAGCGCCGTGTGAACGCCAAGAGCCTGCTGGGCGTGCTGTCCCTCGGGATCGTGAAGGGCACGACCATCACGCTGCTGGCCGACGGCGCGGACGAAAAGGAAGCCGTGACCGCTCTGTGCGAGCTGGTTTCCAGCAATTTCGGCGAATAAAAGACAAACAGGAAAGGCGGCTTCGCAAAGAAGCCGCCTTTTTCCATTTCATGACGGTTTCGACACTATATATTATATAGTATCATGGAACGGCATGCAGCCGGAAAGGAGGGACGGACATGACCAAGCAGGAACTGCTCGACAAGGCGAACGACCTGCCGCTTGCTCCGGGCGTTTACCTGATGATGGACAAAAGCGGCGCGGTCATCTACGTCGGCAAGGCGAAGAAGCTCAAAAACCGCGTCAGCCAGTATTTTCAGGAGGGTTCTTCCCACAACGAGAAAACGCGCCGCATGGTCGCGCAGGTGGATCACTTTGACACCATCTTTGTCACAAGCGAGTTTGAGGCGCTGATCCTTGAAAACTCGCTCATCAAGCAGCACATGCCGCGCTACAATATTCTTTTGAAGGATGACAAGGGCTATCCCTTTGTGCGCCTCGGCACGGAGCGCTACCCGCGCTTTACGATGGTAGGAAAGCCCGCGGACGACGGCGCGCACTACTTTGGACCCTTCGGCGGACGCAGCGAGACGCGCGCGGCCATCGACGCGATCTGCGCGGCCTTCCGCCTGCCGACCTGCACGCGGAAATTTCCGCGCGACATCGGGAAAGAGCGTCCCTGCCTCAATCACCACATGGGCCGCTGCGACGCCTTCTGCCGCGGCACGCCGGATGAAGAGGAGTATCTGCGCCGCATCGCGCAGGCCGAGGAACTGCTGGACGGCCATTACCGCCGCCTCACGCGCGCGCTGCGCGAGGAGATGGAGCGCGAGGCCGGGGCGCTGCACTTTGAGCAGGCGGCGGCGCTGCGCGACCGCATCCGCGCTATCGAGCTTCTGGGCAAGCGGCAGAAGGTCATTGCCGGCATCTGCGCGGATACCGATATCTGGGGCGTCTATCGCGGCGCGCTCAAGTGCGGCAGCGCCGTGCTGCACATCGAGGACGGCAGCGTGACGGGGCGCGACTTGAACCTCTTCGCCGCGCCGCAGGACGAGAGCGAGGGAGACATCCTCTCGGCGCTGCTGCCGCAGTATTACCTCAATAAGAGCGTCCTGCCGCGCGAGATCCTTTTGCCGTGCGAGATCGAAGGCGCGGACGAGCTTGCGCAGGTGCTTACACAGCGCGCGGGACGCAAGGTGACGCTCCATGTGCCCCAGCGCGGCGAGAAGGCGGAGCTTCTTGCCATGGCGCAGCGCAACGCGCGCGAGGACGTGGAGCGCGTGACGACCGCGCAGGAGCGCGAGGACCGCACGCTTTCCCAGCTTGCGGGGATGCTCTCGCTTACCGCACCGCCAAAGCGCATGGAGTCCTACGATATTTCCAACACCGGCGCGAGTGATATCGTCGCCTCGATGGTCGTCTACGAGGGGGCGAAGCCCAAAAAGAGCGCCTACCGCCGCTTTAAGATCAAGACACTCTCCGCCCATCCCGACGACTACGCCTCGATGGAGGAGGTGCTCACGCGCCGCATCCGGCGCTACCTCGACGGGGACGAGAAGTTTGCCCCCCTGCCGGACGTGATGCTCATCGACGGCGGCGTGACGCACGCGCTCGTTGCCGAGCGGGTGTGCAGCGCGATGCGTGTGCGCATCCCCATCTTCGGCATGGTCAAGGACGACCGCCACCGCACGCGCGCGCTCGTCACGGCAGAGGGCCGCGAGATCGACTTGCACGCCGCACCGAACGTCTTCGCCCTGATCGGCCAGATCCAGGAGGAAACGCACCGCTTTGCCATCACCTTCCACCACGAGAGCCACACGCGCTCTTCCACGCGCTCGGCGCTCGACGGCATCTCCGGCATCGGCAAGGTGCGCGCGCAGGCACTGCTCAAAACGTTCAAGAGCGTCAAGGCTATCCGGGAGGCGGACATTTCGAGCCTGGAACGTGTGCTGCCAAAAGACGCTGCGGCAGCTGTATACCTTCATTTTCATGAAAAAACGAACGGGGAAGAGGGATGATCGCCGCTTGCCTGCTGCTTGCCGTTCTGGCGGAAAAGGCGAAAAAGAAACGCAATTTTTGTCTTCTTTGCCAACAATATTCGAAAAAAACAGGTTGACATAATGAAAATGAGATAAATGAATTTTTAAAAGGCAAAACTTGCATTTTTCTTCTTGAGAGGGTCTTGCTTTGCTTCTTTTTCGGCCCCTGCGCCCCATACGGGCGCAGGGGCCTTCTCTTTTTCCGCGCATCGGGCCAAAGCGGAGGTCAATGGGCAAAAAAGCCAGTGTTTGCAAGGGCTTTGGCGATTTTCAAGCCCGCTGCGAGCGGCCGATGACACACGCGGCCTGTCTCCATAGATCGCTGCGCGCAGCAAAGGGACTCTTTCACGCTGAAAAAAGACGCGGCGCAGCAAGGGAAAGGCACGAGGGGAAGGTCGGAGCGGGGTGACGAAAGTTTACATAAATCTGAAAAATCGTGTTTTCAGACGCTTATTTTCGAACTTTCTGACTTAGATAATGCGAAAAATATGATAAATAATTGAAAAATAAGAACTTTTAGAGAACGGAAGGTGAAAACTTGACAAATCCTTTTTCGGGCGGTATACTGCCAGCATGTTTTGGAAAAGTTACAAATTGTAATCTTTTTCCGGGACGCAGCGCATTCCCCGTTGCGCGAAGCTGCGGCGGCTCACGCCGCGAAAAAAGGAGTAACTCATGAAGGAATATATGAAACAGTTGTTCACAGCCCCGCGCAGCCGGAGAGCGATGTTCTTCCTGCTCTTCGCGGCCGTGATGCTGCTGAACAGTTCGCCCGAGCTGCGGGCCGACGCGCTCTACCTCATCGCCGACGGCGAGACGGTCAGCGTGCTGGACGGCACGACGGCGATCCCGCAGGAGCGCGTCATCGTCACGGGCGCGCAGAGCGGCGATGCGGAGGTGACCCTCCCCGCCGGCGAAAAAGTGACCGTGACACACGGCAGCAATACCGAGTACGCCACCACGCGTGCGGGCGAGAGCGTCGGCGCACTGCTGCGCCGCCTGCAAATCACGATCAGCCCGCTGGAGATGGTGCTGGTCGATGTGTCGGATGAGGCGGTGGAGGTCACCGTCGGCGCCGACTTTACCTACTATGAGACGCTGAGCGAGACCTCGGCGCACGCAACGCTCACGAGCACGTCTTACCGTATACCAAAAGGCGAGACGAAGGTCGTGCAGCAGGGCGTCGACGGTACGCGCGAGGTCGTCTATGAGGTCGTGTATGCCGACGGGCAGCTCGTCTCCCGTCAGGCGGTGGAGGAGAAGAACGATACCTCCGTTGCTGAGATCACCTATGTTGGCACGCTCGTGGAGCGCCCGCAGAGCGGCGATACGGTCAAGTCCGTCGTCTATGAAGACGACGGCAGCGGCTATCTCCTCATGCAGTCCGGCGATTCCGTGCATTTCTCCGGCTCGATGAAGGTCACCTGCACGGCCTATACCGCGGGCTACGGCGGCGTGGGCACCAGAACCGCCACGGGCACGACCGTCCATGTCGGCACCGTTGCGGTGGATAAGAAGGTCATCCCCCTCGGCACGGAGATGTTCATCGTCGGCTCGACCGGCTATACCTACGGCAACGCCGTTGCCGAGGATACCGGCGTGCGCGGCGCGGCAGTCGACCTCTATATGAACACCTATCAGGAGTGCAAGCAGTTCGGTCTCCAAAGGAATTCGACCGTCTACTTCCTCGACTGATGCAAAAAGCAAGAAAAAAGACGTCTGGTTTCCAGACGTCTTTTTTTTGATCGATCGCGCCTTCAGAACAGCAGCTCGTAGCCCATTTTGATGAAAAGAAGCGCCAGCACGACGAAGATCATGCCGCGCACGCGCTTGCTGCCGCCCTTCATCGCATAGCGTGCGCCACAGAACGCGCCGAAGGCATTGCAGACGGCGGCGGGCAGCGCCAGCATCCACCAGACCTTGCCGCTGAGGATGAACAGCACCGCCGAGGCGACATTGGAGCAGAGATTTGCAAGCTTTGCGCAGCCCGATGCGGTGAGTAGATCCATCGAGAGCGCCATCGTGAAAGCCATGATCATAAATGTGCCCGTGCCCGGGCCGACAAGCCCGTCATAGCAGCCAAGTCCCAGACCGATGAGCGCGGCGCGCACGAGCTCCTGCTGCGATGTGTATTCGCGCGCGGGCGCGTCGCTGTCCTTGCCGAAGTCCTTTTTCAGGAGCAGGAGGATGGCGGCGCAGGGCAGCGCCACGAGCATGATGATCTTGAGAATGTCTTCGGGAATGAGCAGCGCGATGCGCGTGCCGATGGCCGCGCCGATCAGCGCGCCGACGCCCGCGATGACCGCCGGGCGCATCCTGATCTTGCCGCCCCGGAAGTATTTGACCGAAGCCGTCGCCGTGCCGATGCCATTGACGACCTTGTTTGTGCCCATTGCAAGGTGAGCCGGGATACCGGCCATGAGATAGGCAGGCAGCGTGATGAGTCCGCCGCCGCCGGCAACGGAGTCGACAAAGCCGCCGAGAAAGATGAGCGGCAGAACAACTAGAAGGATCTGCGGTGTAAGTTCCATGTGGATTCTCCCTCTTTTTTCAGGATTTTTGCATTTTATCACAAGGGGAAAAGTTTTACTACTCTTTTGCGCAAAATATGATAAAATCATTTTGCTGATTTTTAACGCCCAAAGCGCAGAAAGGAACAACGCTATGGAACGCAACAACAAAGCTGCCATCGAGGCGCTCTTGAAGCGCCACGGTTTTCATTTTTCCAAGTCCATGGGGCAGAATTTCCTCATCGACCCCGCCATCCCCCTTGAGATCGCCGAAAGCTCGTGCGCGAGCGAACAAAACGGCGTGCTGGAGATCGGCCCCGGCATCGGCGCGCTGAGCCACGAGCTCTGCGAGCGCGCGGGGAAGGTCGTTGCCGTGGAGCTTGACAAGACGCTGCTGCCCATCCTTGAAGAGACGATGGCACGCTACGATAACTTCGAGGTCGTCTCCGCCGACATCCTCAAAACCGACATCCCCGCGCTGGTGCGCGAAAAGTTTGCGGGACTCACGCCTATTGTCTGCGCGAACCTGCCCTATAACATCACGACCCCCGCCATCACCGCGCTCATCGAGGCGAAGTGCTTTGAGAGCATCACGGTGCTCGTGCAGAAGGAGGTCGCCGAGCGGCTCTGCGCCGCGCCGGGCACGAGCGCCTACGGCGCGTTCTCCGTCTTCATGCAGTACTATACGGAGCCTGCGTATCTCTTCGCCGTGCCGCGCGAGTGCTTTGAGCCGCAGCCCAAGGTCACCTCCGCCGTGCTGCGCGCCGTGGTGCGCAAGGAGCCGCCCGTCAGGGTGGAGGACGAAAAGCTCTTCTTCCGCGTGGTGTACGGCGCATTTGCCCTGCGGCGCAAGACGCTCGTCAACAGCCTGATGACGGCGTTCGGCGCGCAGCTCACAAAAGAGCAGCTTGCGCAGGCGGTCACCTCCTGCGGACTGGACGCAGCTATCCGCGGCGAGCGGCTGGGGCTTGCGGAATTTGCCGCCCTCTCCGCTGCGATCGGCGCATTACTGCGATAACACGCTGCGATATATTCAAAATATTGATAAGCTATATGGTTGTTATTGATGAGACATTCTGCTACAATTTGCTGTAGAAAGGAGTCAAACTCAATAGCAACCATTTTCCTGTGCATCGGTTAGCTCCCTGCCGCCAAAGGCGGCACAGCACACCACACAAGACGCGGCGCAAAAAAATTTGCTTTGCGCCGTGAAAATGCTGCGAGGAAAAGAACAATGACGAATTTGACAAACAACAAGGCGGTACTGTCGTGGATCGACGAGATGACCGCCATCACCAAGCCGGACAAGATCGTCTGGATCACGGGGGAAGAGGACCAGATCGCCGCGCTGCGCGAGCAGGCCGTTGAAGAGGGCATCCTCATCAAGCTCAACCCGGATAAGCTTCCGGGCTGCTACCTGCACCGCACCGACCCCGACGACGTGGCGCGCGTGGAGGACCGCACCTTCATCTGCTGCGAAAAGGAAGAGGACGCAGGCCCCACGAACCACTGGATGGAGCCGAAGGAAATGTACGAAAAGATGTACGCCCTCGCCGACGGTGCCTACAAGGGCCGCACCATGTACATCATCCCCTACTCCATGTCCATCATCGGCTCGCCGTTTGCCAAATACGGCTTTGAACTGACAGACTCCATTTACGTTGTGCTCAACATGCACATCATGACCCGCGTCGGAAAGGCCGTGTGCGACGCGCTCGGCGACGATACGGGCTTTATCAAGGGCCTGCACTGCCAGTGCAACCTCGATAAGAACAACAAGTACATTGTCCACTTCCCACAGGACAATACCATCATTTCGATGAACTCCAACTACGGCGGCAACGTCCTTCAGGGAAAGAAGTGCTTCGCCCTGCGCATCGCCTCGAACCTTGGCCGGCAGGAGGGCTGGATGGCCGAGCACATGCTCATCCTCGGTATCCAGAACCCGCGCGGCGAGATCAAGTACATCTCGGCGGCCTTCCCCTCCGCCTGCGGCAAGACGAACCTTGCCATGCTCATCCCGCCGGAGGGCCTTCAGCGCTGGGGCTGGCGCGTTTGGTGCGTGGGCGACGATATCGCGTGGCTGCGCGTCGGTAAGGACGGCAGGCTCTGGGCCGTGAACCCCGAGAACGGCTTTTTCGGCGTAGCGCCGGGCACCTCGATGAAGTCGAACCCCAACGCGCTCATCTCCACGCACAAGGACACGATCTTTACGAACGTCGCCCTCGATTTGAGCGACAATACCGTCTGGTGGGAGGGACTCAACAAGACGCCGCCCGCCCGCGCGATCGACTGGCGCGGCCGCCCGTGGACGCCGCAAAGCCCCGAAAAGGCCGCCCATCCCAACAGCCGCTTTACCGCGCCCGCGCGCAACTGCCCGTGCCTGAGCCCGGAGTTTGACAATCCCGAGGGCGTGCCCATCAGCGCCATCGTCTTCGGCGGACGCCGCGCGAAGACCGCGCCGCTCGTCTACCAGTCCTTCAACTGGCAGCACGGCGTGTTCATCGGCTCGATCATGGCATCGGAGACCACCGCCGCGGCGACCGGTACGGTCGGCGTGGTGCGCCGCGACCCGATGGCGATGCTGCCCTTCTGCGGCTACCACATGGGCGACTACTGGCAGCACTGGCTCGACATGGGCAAGAAGATCCCCAAGCCGCCGAAGATCTTCAACGTCAACTGGTTCCGCACCGACGAGGACGGTAACTTTGCCTGGCCCGGCTTTGGCGACAATATGCGCGTTTTGCAGTGGATCATCTCGCGCGCCGACAATGAGATCGGCGCGGCGGAGACCGCGCTCGGCTACGAGCCGAACACGCACGATATCGACATGGAGGGCCTCGATATGTCGATGTACGACATGCGCAGGCTCCTCTCGGTCGACCGTGACCTCTGGCTCAAGGAGTGCGAGGATGCGCGCGCCTACTACGAAAAGATCGGCAAGGTGCCGAGCGAGCTCTACGACGAGCTTGACGCGCTCGAAATGCGCCTGAACCGCGGCTACAAGGTCAAGTGCTGAGCAAAATAACAAAAAGGGAACCGCTCAAAGAGCGGTTCCCTTTTTTGTCGCTGAGATCATCGCACCACGCCGAACTGAAAGAGATAGTCGCGCCACATCACATAATAGGGCGCTTTGACGTGCACGCCGTCGCCGGAGTATTCCGGCGTCAGCGCGCCGGTGTCGTCGTCAAAGACGGGGTTGCAGTCGATATAGAAGACTGTCTCGTTGTCGGCGAATTTCTCTATCTCTGCGTTGCGCGCGTCGATGGTCGAATTTTTGAAGAACGTCGTATCCGACTTTTCCTGCGTCGTGTGGAAGATGGCCTGCAGGAAGATGATGGCGTCGGGCTGTAGCTTACGCACCTCGTCGAGCAGTACCTTGTACTGCGCGGCCCAGCTCTCCGCTGTGCCGGTGCCGAGCTCGTTGATGCCGAGCATCAGGTAGATCTTGCCGTAATGCTTGCCCTTTAGCGCCTGGGCGAGCGTCTGTCTGCCGGGGAACTCCGCCTTTTCCACCGCCGACCAGACGGTCAGCCCGTTGTGGCAGAGATAGTCGGCGTTGGGAAGGTCCGCGTAGTCCTTGAAGCCGTCGGTGTGCGAGTCGCCGATGAAAAGGGCGTCGTCAAAGTAGCTCGCGTCCACCGTGGTGAAGGGGGAGGCGGGCGCGTCAGGCTCGGGCTCGGGCTCGGGCTCCG
>URCK01000047.1 GCA_900546295.1 uncultured Eubacteriales bacterium
GTCTTCACCGGCCCCAACGGCGGCGGCAAGACGACGCTCGCCAAGGTCATCATGGGCCTTGTCACGCCCACGGGCGGCCGCATCCTCTACAATGGGCAGGACATCACGCATCTCGGCATCACCGAGCGCGCGCGTCTCGGCATCAGCTACGGCTTCCAGCAGCCGCCGCGCTTCAAGGGCATCACCGTGCGCGACCTTCTGACCATTGCCTCGGGCGATGACAGTCTCAGCAAGGACAAGTGCTGCAAGTATCTCACGCAGGTGGGTCTCTGCGCCAACGACTATCTCGACCGCGAGGTGGACGTCTCCCTCTCCGGCGGCGAGGTCAAGCGCATCGAGATCGCAACGCTCCTTGCCCGCGGCAGCGAGACAATGATCTTCGACGAGCCGGAGGCCGGCATTGACCTCTGGAGCTTCGCGCGCCTGACCGAGACCTTCGAGCAGCTGCGCCGTCAGGAAACGGCCACGATGATCATCATCTCTCACCAGGAGCGCATCATCCAGCTGGCCGACGAGATCATCGTCGTCAGCGGCGGCGAGCTGAAGCATCGCGGCAGCACCAAGGAAATTTTCCCGCTCATCATGGCGGACACGCTGGGCTCCTGCCCGGTGCTGAACAAGTAAGGAGGGTTTCACACTATGATTACCGAGATCGACGCTTCCCTGCTTGAAAAGATCGCCGACCTGACGGGCAAGCCCGTCGGCGCGTTCAACATCCGAAAGGACAGCGGCTGCGAAGCGCGCCAGTCCACCGAGCATATCGCCATCGACCCGCAGCCGGAGGGCAAGAGCGGCATCGTCATCCGCATCAAGGACGGCACGAAGGGCGAGCAGTGCCACATCCCCGTCATCATCAGCAAGAGCGGCGTGACCGAAATGGTCTACAACGATTTCTACGTTGGCGAGAACTGCGACGTTGAGATCGTCGCGGGCTGCGGCATCCACAACTCCGGCTGCAATGAAAGCCGCCATGACGGCATCCACACCTTCTACGTCTCCAAGAACTCTCACGTGCGCTACGTGGAGAAGCACTACGGCGAGGGTGACGGCAGCGGCACACGCGTGATGAACCCCACCACCATCGTCTACCTTGACGAAGGCGCAACCATCCAGATGGATACCGTGCAGATCCGCGGCATCGACTCCACCGTGCGCAAGACGAAGATCGTCTGCGGCAAGGGCGCCGAGGCCGTCGTCACCGAGAGACTGCTGACACACGGCAAGCAGCTCGCCGAGAGCGACATGGAGATCGATCTCAACGGCGAGGACTCCCGCGGCCGCGTCATTTCGCGCTCCGTCGCACAGGACGAGTCCAAGCAGGTCTTCCACCCCGTAGTCGTCGGCAACGATAAGTGCTTCGGCCACGTCCAGTGCGACTCGATCATCATGGGCAAGGCAACGATCGAGTCCATCCCCGCCATCACCGCCAACTCGACTGAGGCGCAGCTCATCCACGAGGCCGCCATCGGCAAGATCGCGGGCGACCAGCTCTTAAAGCTCCAGACGCTGGGGCTGACCGAGGAAGAGGCCGAGGATCGCATCCTCAAGGGCTTCCTCGCCTGAGCGACAAAACAGCAAAAAAACGAGATACCCGATCGGGTATCTCGTTTTTTCATTGCTATCGCTTTCTCAGTCGGCAAAATCAGGGTAGCCTTCCTTGAGCGACTCATCATAGATCGCGCGCTCGCCGCCGATGAATTTGGGGCGCGTGCGCGCAGCCAGCAAAATGGCCTGACCGATATGCTTCTGCGCAAGGCGCACGGGAACGGCGACCTTTTTGAGGTGCATTCCGATCAGCGTGCCGCCGATGTCGAGTCCCGCGTCGGCGCGGATCTCCTCAAGCGCCACGGGATGGCGGAAGGCCTTGTACGCCGCCGTTGCAAAAGAGCTGCCCGCCTTGGGCTGGGGCAGGACGTTGACGATCTCGCCGCCGGGCACGGCCTCGTGCTCCACGATGAGCGCGCGGTTCAGATGCTCGCAGCACTGGGCGGCGATGTAAACGCCCATGGGCGTGAAGACGCTCGCTAAGCCGCGGAAGATGGCGTCCGCCACCTCCGGCGTTGACCAGCTGCCGACCTGATGGCCGACGACCTCGCTCGTGCTGCATCCGACCACGACGATCTGGCCGCGGCGCAGATGCGCGCTCTCCGCAAGTTCCCGTGCCGCGCACGCGGCCTCCTGCTCCACCTGCTCAACGAGCCGGTGGTTTTCCACTTCATGTACCACTCCTGCCATATGCTATCCCTTTCCTTTCGAAATGAGATCAGGCAGCCAGCTTCTGCGTCACCTTTGCGCGCTCGAGCACCGTCACAAGCACCACGCCGACCACAAGGCCGACCGCGCCCTGGAAGATGTTGCCCGGGATGCTCGCCGCGGCGGCAAGCCCCTTGCCCAGCAGCATCGAGGCATAGCCAAAGTAGCCGAGCACCATCACGATCTCGCCCACAACGCCGCTCGCGATGCGCGCAGCCGGGCTGCGGCCGAGCTTTTCATAGAGCAGCGCGGCAAGGAGCGCCACAAGTCCCTTGATGACGAGCGTGCCCGGGGCGTAGTGCGCGTAGCCGAGGAACAGATCCGCGAGCATCGAGCCGATGCCGCCGGCCGCAAAGCCGTACCACGGGCCGAGCAGCCAGCCCGAGAGCAGCACGAAGCAGTCGCCGAGGTTCACATAGCCCTGCATCGGGGAGGGGATCTGCACGACCATCGTCGCTACGCAGACGAGCGCGGCAAGGAGGGCGGCAAGAACAAGCTTTCTGATCTTCTTATCATTCATGGTGGTTCGCTCCTTTGTTGATTTGATCGTATTATACCGCGTTCTGGTACTATTTCTATAGTCAGAACACGGTAAAATATGCAGACCAGTTCAGCAAAGGAACGGAGAAAGCGGCGCAACTGCCGCCGCGCCGCTTTCCGTATCGTGCAAAAATTATTCCTTGGGCTCTTCCTCGCCGGCGGGCGCTTCCTCGCAGGGGCTGTCGCACTCCTTGCTCTCCTCCGCCGCGGGCGCTTCCTCGTCGCACTTCTTCTCGATCGTCACCTCGATGACCGGCTCTTTCTCCTTCTTGGCGGCGGCAGCTTCGGCTTTGGCCGCTTCATAGGCAGCGAGATTCTCCTGAGAATCCTTGATAGCCGCAACGATATCGGCGACCGCCTCGGGCGCGTCGCCCTCGAGCGTGGAGACATACCATTCGCCAAGGGCGCGGTAGTTCTTATCCATGCTGCGGCGCTCAGCGGCCATCTCGTATTCGATCTTGGCCTTATCGGCAACGGCATTTGCCTTTTCGCCGGCAACAGCCGCTACCTGCTGCGCCTTCTCGGCGGCAACGAAAGCGACGTCCTGGACCTTCTTGCTGAAGTTATCGAAAAATGCCATAGTAATGATCTCCTTTCAAACCCTCACTTCGGTTTATTACTGTAAGTATAAGCTACCCAGTCTTTCTTTTCAATGGATAAATTCTTATGAAACTATAAATTTTTTGTAACCATTCGCTTATTTTTCGATCCAGCCCTGCGAGCAGCCCACGGCGCGCTTCCAGCCGCGGTACATCTCCTCGCACTCGAACTGCGCCCGTTCGGGCGTGAAGACGCGCTCGCTTCGGCGCAGCGCGCAAAGCTCGTCTCTGTCCTTCCACAAGCCCACGGCCAGTCCCGCAAGCGACGCTGCGCCGAAGGCCGTCGTCTCGACCATCGCAGGACGGTCGACCGGGATGCGCAGAAGATCTGCCTGCAATTGCATCATGAGGTTGCTGACGCTCGCGCCACCGTCCACGCGCAGACCCGAAATTTCGCAGCCCGCGTCCTGACGCATCGCGGTCATGAGATCCGTCACCTGATAGGCAATCGATTCAAGCACCGCGCGGGCAATGTGCGCCTTCGTCGTGCCGCGCGTGATGCCCACGATACAGCCGCGCGCGTACATATCCCAATACGGCGCGCCAAGGCCTGTGAACGCCGGCACAAGGTACACCCCGCCGGTATCGGGGACGCTCTCGGCAAGAATGTCGCACTCGTGCGAAGTCGAGATGATCTGCAGTTCGTCGCGCAGCCACTGGATGGCAGAGCCCGCGTTGAAGACGCTGCCCTCGAGGGCGTAGGTCGTCTCCCCGTTCAGGCTCCATCCCACGGTCGTCACAAGTCCCGCGCGCGAGCGCACCGGCCGAGGACCCACATTCATCAGCGTGAAGCAGCCTGTGCCGTAGGTATTCTTGGCCTGACCGCGCGCAAAGCAGCCCTGACCGAAGAGCGCCGCCTGCTGGTCGCCCGCCGCGCCGCAGATCGGCACGCCCGCGAGCACCTCAAGACCCTCGATGCCCTCCGCCACCGTGCCGTAAACCTCCGCATTCGACACCGGGCGCGGCAGGATGTTCATCGGGATATCCAGCAGCGCGCAAAGCTCTTTATCCCACGAAAGTGTGTGGATGTTGAAGAGCATCGTGCGCCCGGCGTTGGAGTAGTCCGTCACATGGACTTTGCCGCCCGTGAGCTTCCAGATGAGCCACGTTTCCACCGTGCCGAAGAGAATCTCGCCGCGCTCGGCCTTTTCCCGCGCGCCGGGAACATGGTCGAGCAGCCACTTGATCTTCGTGGCGGAGAAGTAGGCGTCGATCTGAAGGCCCGTCCGCTCGGCCACAAGCTCGCTCACGCCGGTTTTCTCGCGCAGGCTGTCGGCAATGTCCGCCGTGCGGCGGCATTGCCAGACGATGGCGTTATAGATGGGCTTGCCGCTCGCGCGATCCCAGAGAATGGTCGTCTCGCGCTGGTTCGTGATGCCGATGCCCGCAACCTCGTGCGCGTGTCCCGACTCGCGCAGCGCCTGCGCGGCGACCTCGCGCTCGCTCTCCCAGATCTCCTCCGGGTCATGCTCGACCCAGCCCGGCTGCGGATAGTGCTGCCGGAAGCCCTTCTGCGCGTGACCTGCAACACTGCCGTCGCGCGAAAAGAGAATGGCGCGCGAGCTGGTCGTGCCCTGATCGAGCGCCAAAATATATCGCTGCATGAAGATACCCCCTTGTTGGATCAGACTCTCTTATGCTATACTGTAATAGAAGATGATTCTGATTATATCATGCAGGAGGGTTTTGCGCCATGGCAAATTGCAAGGAATTTTACTTTCCCTCGTCCAACGGTGTTTCCCGCATCCACGCGGCGGAATGGACGCCCGACGGCCCGCCCGTCGCTGTCCTGCAGATCGCGCACGGCGTGGCGGAGTACGGGATGCGATACGCGCCCTTCGCCGAATTTCTGACAGAGCACGGCTTTGTCGT
Organism: uncultured Eubacteriales bacterium; assembly: GCA_900546295.1. Taxonomy (GTDB): domain Bacteria; phylum Bacillota; class Clostridia; order Oscillospirales; family Oscillospiraceae; genus Hominicoprocola. The sequence goes on from URCK01000047.1 coordinate 5,265, forward strand.
GGTCGCGAACGACCACCTCGGCCACGGTCTCTCCGCAGAGAAGGACGCCGAAACGCTCTACTTCGGCCCGCACGACGGCTGGAAGCACGTGGTGGACGATATGTACGCGCTGCGCTGCCGCACGAAGGAGAAATACCCCGATCTTCCCTACTTCCTGATGGGGCATTCGATGGGCTCCTTCCTCACGCGCACCTATCTCATCCGCTATCCCGGCACGGTCGACGCCGCCATCATCATGGGCACGGGCCAGCAGTCGCCCGCGATCGTTGCAGGTGGGCGCGCCATCGCCAAGGCCGCGGGCAAGCGCCACGGCTTCATCGCCCACTCCCCGCGCGTGGAAAGCCTCGCCTTCGGCGCGTACAACAAGGCCTTCGCGCCCAACCGCACGGAGGTCGACTGGCTCAGCGTGAGCGAGAACAACGTCGATTCTTACATCGCCGACCCCCTCTGCGGGCAGAAGACGAGCATCGGCCTTTTCTATGAGATGCTCGGCGGCATCCGCTTCGTCAGTGCGCAGAAGAACATCAACTCGATGAACCTCAACACCCCCATTCTCTTCATCGCCGGCGACCGCGACCCCGTCGGCGAGATGGGCAAGGGCGTGAAGCGCGCCTACAGTGCCTTCCGCCGCGCCGGTGTGCGCGACGTGGAGCTCAAGCTCTACAAGGGGCTGCGGCACGAGATCCTCAACGAGGACTGCCGCGCGGTGGTCTACAACGACCTGCTCGCGTGGATGCAAAAGCACCTGCCCCAGGCATAAAAGGAAAACGGCGGACCGTCAGGCGGTCCGCCGTTTCATCGTTTCAAGTAGTATGCGCGGCGTCAGGGCGTCGATATCGTGTGTGATGAGCAGCACGCGGCAGGTGAAGAGGCCGTCGAGCGTGAGGAGGAAGAGCGCGAGCGCCGCCGCGCCGCTCGGAAGGCGCGCGGCAAGGGAGGCAAGCAGCGGCTGCACATAGCGCAGCGCCAATGCCGAAAGCACGCCCCAGCAGAGGGAAAATGGCAGGCAGATGCGCCCGTTCACGTCGCATTTTGTCGCGGAATAATCCCAGAAGCGCACGGCGAAGAGCCGTTCATATGCCGCGTGCACGGCATACTCCACCACCGTTGCGGCAAAGGCGCCGAGGAGCACCCTTGCCCAAAGGCTCGGCACATGTTCCGTCCCCAGCGCCAGCACCGCGAGCATTCCGAGGCCGTAGACCGGGCAGAGCGGCAGGAAGACAAAGCACCTGCGCAGCCGGTGCTTTGACCGCGTCGCCGCGGCGAAGACCTTTTCCAGCCCCCAGCCCAAAAAACTGTAGAAAATGCCGTACCACAGGTAGACCATCGCTTTCCTCCGCGCCCGTTTTTTTCAGTATGGCCGCCGCGCGCAGAAAAATGCGTGCCGCGCGCGTTGCAATGCGCGGGGAATCATGGTAGAATGGCAAAAAATCGACAGGAGAACACCACTATGCCTGATACTTGGGAAGCGCTCGAACACGAGTGCAAAAACTGCCGCGAATGCTCGCTGTGCGAAACGCGCACGAACGTCGTCTTCGGCGTCGGCAGCCGGAATGCCGAGGTTTTGTTCATCGGCGAAGGCCCCGGCGCGAACGAGGATGCGCAGGGCGAGCCGTTTGTCGGCCGCGCGGGGCACCTGCTCGACGATATGCTCGAGATCATCGGCCTCACGCGCGAGGATGTGTACATTGCAAACATCGTCAAATGCCGCCCGCCCGAAAACCGTGACCCGCTCGGCGTGGAGCAGGACGCCTGCATCGGCTATCTCCGCCGTCAGGCCGCGCTCCTGCGCCCGAAGATCATCGTCTGCCTCGGGCGCATCGCAGCAATGCGCATCATCAAGCCCGACTTCAAGATCACGCGCGAGCATGGGCAGTGGTTTGAAAAGGGCGGCATCCAGATGATGGCCGTCTACCACCCTGCGGCGCTGCTGCGCGACCCGCGCCGCCGCCCGGAAACCTTTGAGGACTTCAAGGCCTTACAGCGGAAGATCAATGAGCTTTGCGAACACACCCATGCCAATTCCTAATGGAAAACTCATACTTTTGACATTCTCGTCCCCAATGCATGCCTGATCCTGTCACTTTTTGGATAAAAATGCTCTTGACGGCCATTTTTGTGTGTGCTATATTACCAATATCCTTTAGAAAGGACCTTGAGCAGATGATGAAGACCGCTTTCAGCACCGTATATCGCTATTATTACTCTTACTTTTATTGCAAGGAAAAAGTAAGAGCGATTTGTGATGCCCGTAACTGAACGGTTTGCACCAACACTGAAAGGTCACTTCAATCAGAGTTGCGTTTAAAAAACCCGCCGTATGGACCACAAGTCCTTACAGCGGGTTTTCTTATTATCCGCAACAAAACAAAACATTTGGAGGAAAAAAGCATGAACACCAAACGCATCGTTTCTCTTGTCGCCTCTCTTGCCCTCGTTCTCAGTTTGAGTCTGGGGCTGAGCGGCTGCGGCGATAAGGCCGCGCAGGACGACTCTCAGGACAGCACGGACGGCAGCGCCAAGTACGTCGTCGGCATCTGCCAGCTCGTGCAGCACGAGGCGCTCGACGCCGCCACGCAGGGCTTCATCGACGCGCTGAACGAGGCGCTGCCCGGCGAGGTCGAATTCCAGAACAAGAACGCCTCCGGCGACAGCGCCAACTGCTCCACCATCGTCAACGGCTTCGTTTCTGACGGCGTGGATCTCATCATGGCGAACGCCACCGGCGCGCTGACCGCCGCCGCTGCCGCCACGAGCGATATTCCCATCCTCGGCACCTCCATCACTGCCTACGGTGTTGCCCTTGATATCGACAACTTCAGCGGCACGGTCGGCGGCAACATCTCCGGCACGAGCGACCTTGCCGACCTCGGCAAGCAGGCCGATATGATCAGCGAGTGGTTCCCCGAGGCCAAGAAGGTCGCGCTGCTGTTCTGCTCCGGCGAGCCCAACTCCCGCTACCAGATTGAAGAGGTCGCCAAGTGTCTCTCCGACAAGGGCATTGAAACGAAGGAATTTGCCTTCACCGACACCAACGACGTCGCTTCCGTCACGCAGTCCGCTGCCGACTACGCCGACGTTGTCTACATCCCCACCGACAACACCGCCGCTTCCAACACCGAGGCCATCTCCAACGTGCTTGTTCCTGCCGGCGTTCCCGCCATCTGCGGCGAAGAGGGCATCTGCAAGGGCTGCGGTGTGGCGACGCTTTCCATCAGCTACTATGATCTCGGCGTGACCACCGGCAAGATGGCCGCGAAGATCCTCACCGGCGAGGCCGATATCTCCGAGATGCCCATCGAATTCACCGAGGCGACCCCGAAGTATAACGCCGCCATGTGCGAGACGCTCGGCATCACCCCGCTGGACGGCTACACCGCCATCGAGGACTGATCTGATTGCTTCCCCCCGCAGGCAGGGACGGGCTTTCTCCCGTCCCTGCCTCAACAAGAGTTAGGAGGAGAGAACCCATGAGTTTTCTTTCGTCGCTGATGAACGCCCTGCCCGGCGCGGCCGCACAGGGCCTTGCCTGGGGCATCATGGCCATCGGCGTTTACATCACCTTCCGCATTCTGGACGTGGCCGACCTGACCGTTGACGGCTCGCTCGCAACCGGCGGCGCAGTGTGCGTCATGCTGATCCGCGCAGGCCTGAGCCCGTGGCTCGCGCTGCTGTGCGCGGTGCTCGCCGGTATGCTCGCAGGCTTTGTCACCGGCCTTTTCCATACGCGCTGCGGCATCCCCGCCATCCTTGCCGGTATCCTCACGCAGCTTGCGCTCTACTCTGTCAACCTGCGCATCATGGGCAGCAAGGCAAACCAGGCGCTGAGCGTTGACAAGTACCCCCTGCTGCTCTCGCAGCGCTATGTGCGCGATTTGTCGCTCAAAAATCCGCTGCCGCTGCTGCTGCTTTTCACCGTCGCGGTCATCGCGCTGCTCTACTGGTTCTTCGGCACGGAGAAGGGCAGCTCCCTGCGCGCCACCGGCGCAAACCCCAACATGGCGCGCGCACAGGGCATCAACACGAACTCCAACATCGTGCTCGGCCTGATGCTCTCCAACGGTCTTGTCGCCCTCTCGGGCGCGCTGCTCGCGCAGTATCAGGGTTCGAGCGACATCAACATGGGCCGCGGCGCGATCGTCATCGGCCTTGCCGCCGTCATCATCGGCGAGGTCATCTTCGGCAAGGTCTTTATGAACTTCGGTCTCAAGCTCCTCGCCGTTTCCATCGGCGCGATCATCTATTACATCGTGCTGCAGATCGTGCTCCAGCTCGGCCTGAACACCAACGACTTAAAGCTCATCACCGCCCTGATCGTGGCCGTCTTCCTCGCCATTCCCTACTGGAAGAGCAGAATGTTCCGCCACACGGCGCAGAGCAAGCAGAAAGGGGGCAGCCAGAATGCTTGAACTCAAGGACCTCTACAAGACCTTTAACCCCGGCACGATCAACGCAAAGACCGCCCTCAGCGGCCTGAGCGTCACGCTCAACGACGGCGACTTCGTCACCGTCATCGGCGGCAACGGCGCGGGCAAGTCTACGATGCTCAACGCCACCGCCGGCACGTTCTTCGTCGACTCCGGCAAGGTCATCATCGACGGCGCGGACGTGACGAACCTTCCCGAGCACAAGCGCGCCGCCCTCATCGGCCGCGTCTTTCAGGACCCCATGATGGGCACGGCCCCCTCGATGCAGATCGAAGAGAACCTTGCTCTCGCCGCCCGCCGCGGCCAGCGCCGCGGGCTTGCCTGGGGCGTGACGAAGGACGAGCGCGAGCAGTACAGAAAGCTCCTCGGCGACCTCGGCCTCGGCCTTGAGTCCCGCCTTGCCACCAAGGTCGCAACGCTCTCGGGCGGCCAGCGCCAGGCGCTCACGTTGCTGATGGCGACGCTCAAGCGCCCCAAGCTATTGCTGCTCGACGAGCACACCGCCGCGCTCGACCCGAAGACCGCCGCCAAGGTCATGGAGCTGACCGACCGCATCGTGCGCGAGGGTCAGCTCACCACGCTGATGATCACGCACAACATGCGTGACGCCATCCAGTACGGCAACCGCCTCATCATGCTGCACGAGGGCCGCATCATCCTCGACATCTCGGGCGAGGAAAAGAAGAACCTCACCGTGCCCGACCTTCTCGAGCAGTTCACCAAGGCAAGCGGCGACGAGTTCGCCAACGACCGCGCGATCCTCTCCTGATCCCCCGCATTTTCCTCCGATTTTATAGGAAAAAGCGCCTGAACGAGTCCGTTCAGGCGCTTTTTTGTTGTCTTGTCAGCCCTCCCGCAGCACGACCTCCACGATGCCGACATCCTCAGTGTCGGGATAGAAGGTCACCTCCCAGGGTTGGTCGAAGGTGGGGTCGACCTCGTGCTGCACCGCGCGCACCATCGCGCGCAGGCCGTCGCGGTCGGTCGTAAAGTAGCCAAAGCGCACGGCGATGCGCTTCACCGTCCCCTCCTCCGCCGTCAGGCGCAGAAGATCGGGCAGCGCTTCGGTGCTGGTCGCGGTGATGATCCCCGCCTGCTCCTCCGCCGTGCGGCGGTAGCCGAGGCGCACCTGCATCTCATAATAACCGTGCGCCTGCGCGTCGGTATAGCTGATGTAATCGAGCAGGTATGCTCCCAGCGGCGTTTCCTCCTGCACCTCGCGGCAGGCCTGCTCCGCCATCGACGCGGCGTTTTCGTCGCTGCCGTAGATGCGGACCGTTCCCTCCTCGCTGTGCTCGCCGAGGAGCAGCAGCAGCGCGTTGACAAGGTCCTGATAGCTGTCGGCCCGCAGAGTGTCGGCGTTCTCATTCTCCCAGTAGACCGCGCTGTGCGGCGCGGACACGCTGTAGCTGCGCTCGAGCACGACGTTGCCGCAGCCCGAAAGTGAAAGGCAGAGCGCCAGCAGAAGCGCTATGAACTTTTTGCGCATGGCGCTCCCTCCCTCCGGCGCGGTTTTTAGTAGCCGAGCGGCTCATCGATGAGCACGACCTCCGTCTCACAGCCCCTGACGGCTTCCCACAGCACGGTAAGGGCGCGGCAGATGCGCTGCGGGCTCTTGCAGTCGTAGCAGCGGTCACCCTTCACAGCGCAGGGCGTCTTCACGCCGAGGCGCTGGGCGTTTTTCGGCGCGGCGATGTTGCGGGCGCGCCAGAGCGCCTCGTCATAGCTCGGAGCGAGCTTGTTGCTGCCGATGACGAGCCAGACCTTCTTGTGGCCGTAGAGCGACGAGGACACGCGGTTGCCCGTGCCGTCGATGTTGATGATCTCGCCCGTCTCGGCAAGGCCGTTGGCGGAGAGCAGGTAGTGCTCGCAGGTCGAGGCGTTTTTCAGCACCTCGCTCGCGTCCATCCCCTCCGGCACGTTCCAGTGGCTGTGCATCGTGTTGTGCGCGCTGAGGCTTTCAAAAAGCCCCATCTGTGAGAGCGTCATGCTGCCGCCGAAGGAAACGCTCGAATGGTCGATCTGCGCATTGAGATAGTCCGCGGCCTCCTTTGCCGATGCAAAGGTCGACACGGTAAAGCCGCGCGCTTCCAGATTCTTTTTGGCCGTTGTAAAATCCATGCTCTTACCTCCTCAAAAGCAAAGTATCTCTTTTCTCAAAGCCCCTTGGGGTTATACTGGCCGAAGCCCTCGCCCAGCACCTCGCTCGCGTCGCAGACGATGAAAAAGGCGTCGGGGTCCAGCTCCTTGATGAAGCGCTTGATCATCACCGCCTCTTTGTTGTGCACCGCGCACAGCAGCAGCGGGCGGTCCGCGCCCGTGTAGCCGCCTTTGCCATGGATGAGCGTCACGCCCTTGTCGAGCTTGATCATCTCGCGCATGATCTCTTCATACTTGCTGCTGATGATATAGGCGAGCTTCGCCGTATTCTGGCCGTAAACGACCAGATCAAGTACCTTCGTCGTAATGTAGAGCGCGAGTGCGCCGTAGAGGGCGTTGTTGAGGCTCTTGAATACCGAGGCGTAGATCAGAATGATCGTCAGGTCGATGCCAAGGCAGATGTTGCCGATGGAAAAGCCCTCGATGCGCGAACGCAGGATCCACGCGCCAAGCTCCGAGCCGCCCGTGGTTGCCTCCTCGCGAAACAAAAGGCCCGAGGCGATGCCGAGCGTCACGCCGCCGTAAAGGCAGGCGAGCAGCGGGTCCATCGGCGAGAACTCATAGAGTGCGGCAATGATATCGATGAGCAGCGAGCTGAGCGCCATCGTGTAGATGGACTTCACGAGAAAGGCGAAACCGAATTTTTTGAGACCCGCGCCGAACAGCGGCACATTGAGCACAATGATCATCACGCCGACCGGCAGCACCGGGACAAAAAAATTGATGATCTGCGAAATACCCGTAAAGCCGCCGACGGTAAAGTCGTTGGGCGCATAGAACCAGTCAAAGGACAGCGCATACAGCACGCACGCCAGCGTGATGATGATATAGCTGCGCACCTGATCGGAAACTTTTGTTTTCTTCATAAACTCTCTTCTCTCTCAACCAATTTTGTATTGCATTTTTCAAATGAGCGACAGCTGCTTGTCGTCGCTGTCCTCCGTTTTGAGCAGTGCGCCCGTTGCCGGGATGCTGCGCCCGCGATAGCGGGCAAGATCGGTGATGCCCGTCTCCTCGGGCAGACGCACCGTGTCGAGCGTGAACCTCTTTTTGAGCGTCAAAAGCGCGACGCCCTGCGTCGTGCGCGTGCTCTTCACGCCCAGCAGCGCCGTATTGACGATGAGTACGCGCGGTTCGGTCGAATAGACGGCGATCTCGCGGTCTTCTTTGATATGCAGCATCGCGCGAAGCGGGCTTTTGTCGCTGTAGGCGCCGGTGAGACGGCGGCGGTTCGAGGTCGTCTTGTAGGCGGAAAGCTCCACCTTGGCGGCCTTGCCGTTTTCAAAGAAAAAGATCATATATCCGCTGTAGTCGCCCGGCAGCACCATGCCCGCGACGCTCTCGCCCTCGTCCATGCCGAGCTTTGAGGGCAGATAGTCGCCGAGAAGGCTCGCCTTGCCGTCTGCAAAGTCGCTCGCGCGTATCTTGTAGACCTGCGCACGGTCGGTAAAGAACATCAGCTCGGCAGCGTTGCTGCTCTCCACGCTCACGCGCAGGCTGTCGTCCTCCTTGAACTTCTGCTCGCCGGACATGCGCAGCGACTGCGGCGTGATCTTTTTGAAGTAGCCCTGCTGCGACAAAAAGAGCGTGACGGGATAATCCTCGATCATATCCTCCGCCGCCTCTTCCTCTTCGACAAAGTCGTAGAGGATGCCGGTACGGCGGGGCTCGGCGTACTTCTTGCGCACTTCTTCAAGCTCTCTCACGATGATCTTGCGGATGCGCGAGGGACGCGCGAGCGTATCCTCAAGGTCTTCGATCTCCGACTCCAGAGAAGTCGTTTCCTCCACGCGCTTTAAGATATACTCGCGGTTGATGTTGCGCAGCTTGATCTCGGCAACATATTCCGCCTGCACCTGGTCGATGCCAAAGCCGATCATCAGGTTCGGCACAACATCCGCTTCCTTCTCCGTCTCGCGGATGATCTTGATGGCCTTGTCGATGTCGAGCAGGAT
>URCK01000048.1 GCA_900546295.1 uncultured Eubacteriales bacterium
CGCCCGTGAGGATGGCGTGGAAAATCTGCTGGTGCTCGAGCGCGAGCATACGAGCGGCGGCATCCTGCGCCAGTGCATCCACAACGGCTTTGGTCTGCACCGCTTCAAAGAGGAACTGACCGGCCCGGAGTACGCCCAGCGCGACATCGACCGCGCCCGCGAGCTGAACATTCCCATCCAGTGTGACACAACGGTCCTCTCTGTGGATGGAGAGCGCCGCGTCACCTGCGTCAGCGCCGAGCACGGCCTTCAGACCATTGAGACGGGCGCGATCGTGCTGGCGATGGGCTGCCGCGAGCGCCCGCGCGGCGCGCTGGGAATTCCCGGCACCCGCTGCGCCGGCATCTACTCCGCCGGCGCCGCGCAGAAATTCGTGAATATGGAGGGCTTTATGCCCGGCAAGCGCGTGGTCATTCTCGGCAGCGGCGACATTGGCCTCATCATGGCCCGCCGCATGACGCTGCAAGGCGCCAAGGCGCTTGCCTGCGTGGAGCTGATGCCCTATTCTTCGGGCCTGAACCGCAACATCGTGCAGTGCCTGAACGACTATGATATCCCCCTCTACCTGAGCCATACCGTCACCGATATTCAGGGCCGCGAGCGGTTGAGCGGCGTGACCGTTTCGAAGGTGGACGAAAATCGCCGTCCCATCCCCGGCACGGAGATCCACTTCGACTGCGATACGCTGCTGCTCTCCGTGGGACTGATCCCGGAAAACGAGCTGAGCGCGCTTGCGGGCGTGGAGCTCTCGCCGCTGACCTCCGGGGCAACGGTCGACGACCAGTTGCAAACGAGCGTTCCTGGCATCTTTGCCTGCGGCAACGTACTGCATGTGCACGATCTTGTCGACCATGTGAGCCGCGAGAGCTTCAAGGCAGGTCACGCGGCCGCCGCGTATGCAAGGGGCGAGAAGAATACCGCCCCCACCGCCCGCGTGCTGGACGGCGAGGGTGTGCGCGGCGTGGTGCCGCAGCGCATCCGTCTTCATGGCGATGAAAGCCGGGAGGTGGAGCTGATGTTCCGCCCGAGCGGGGTCTTCAAGAACGCCTCGGCGGTGGTGCGCAGCGGCGAAAAGGAGATCGCCCGCAAGCGCGCCCCCATCTTTACCCCCGGCGAGATGGCGGTCATTCCGCTCAAGGGCGAGGTGGTGGCCGCGCTCGACGGCGCCGACATCACCGTGAGCATGGAAAGGAACTGATGCAAAATGGAACAGAACATTACCTGCATTAACTGCCCCATGGGCTGCCGCATGAGCGTCACGGTGGAGAACGGAGTCGTGACGGCGGTACGCGGCAACACCTGCAAGCGCGGCGAAAAATATGCGCAGCAGGAGTGCGTCGCTCCCGAACGCATGGTGACGGCGGTGCTCCCCGTAGAGGGACGCAAAATGCCCGTGAGCGTGAAGACGCGCAGCCCCATTCCCAAAAAAGAGATCGCACACTGCATGCAGCAGCTCGCTCTGGTGCACCTCGCCGCGCCTGTTCGCGCGGGCGACGTTGTGCTTGCCGATGTCTGCGGCAGCGGCGTGGATGTGATCGCCACCAAAACGGTCGAGTGACCGCCGCGTATCCTGCAATTTCCGCGCCCCGCATCACGCGGGGCGCTCAATAAAAAAGGGACGGTGCATGAGATATGAAAAGAGCAAAGCTGACAGCGCAGCAGCAGAAGAAGAGGGACGCTCTGCTGGATGTTTTAACGGTCCTGTTTGCCTGCCCGCTCATCTCGGCGGCGATCGCGGTATTCAATGTGCCGAACGATATCGCGCCGGGCGGCGTGGCGGGTCTTTCCACGGCGCTGGCCGCGGTATTTCCGCCCATCAGCGTGGGTGTTTGGATGGTCATGCTCAATACGCCGCTGCTGCTGGCGGCATGGCGCAGATTCAAGCGCCGCGCGCTCATCATGACGCTCGCGGCCACCGGCTCGGTCTCCGTGCTGGTGGATGTGTTCGGTATGCTGCTGCCGGCGTACTCCAATAACCCCCTGCTCGCGGCGATCGCGGGCGGCACATTTACGGGCATTGGCGCGGGACTGCTGCTGCAGCGGGGCATCAGCACCGGCGGAACGGATCTTCTGGCGCTGCTGCTGCGAAGGATCTTTCCGAACCTGCGCACGGGAATGCTGATGCTCTGCATCGATACCTCGGTCGTCACCTTTGCGGTCATCGTCTTTCGCGATATTGAGGTCGCCCTGTATTCAGCGATCGCGATCTTCATTGTTTCAAAGATCGTCGACGCCATCGCGCAGGGCGTGGACTACGCCAAGGTCATCTACACCGTGACGGAGCACGGCGACGAGGTCTCGCGCGCGGTCACCGAGCGCGCCGACCGCGGCACGACGCTGGTACAGGCGCAGGGCGGCTATGCGCGCGGCGAAAAGCAGATCGTCATCACCGTTGCCCGCCGCAACAGCCTTGCCCAGATCCTGCGCATCATCAAAGAGACCGACCCGAACGCTTTTACCTTCGTCACCGACTCGACCGAGGTGCACGGCCAGGGCTTTAAGGTGTAGTGAGAGCGCTCAGAGCGCCCCGCGCAGCATTGCGAGCCATTCGACAAGCTTCGACTTGACGACGATGCCGCCCGCGCAGTCCTTTGTCAGGATGCCGTCGCACAGCGGCGCGAAGGCCGCGCTCCACCACTGGAGCGTATTCTGCCCGCGCGCGGCGCAATAAAGCAGCATCGCCGCGAGGCCAAACATCAGGGAAAGCTCAAATTTTGTCCATTTCATAAAAAAACCGCCCATCTCAAGAAGATATCTTGAGTATGGGCGGTTTTCCCGTTTCTTAAACAAATTCGGTGCAGAAGGTCATGACGCGCTCGCTTTGCAGCGCGCGGCAGGCGCTCCGGCAGACGTCCTCCTCGCGGAAAAGGCCGAATACGGCGCTGCCCGAGCCGGTCATCGCCGCGCAGAGCGCGCCGTTTTCGGCAAGCGCGCGCTTGATCTCCTCGATGCGCTCACGCTGCTCGCCGTCGAGCGCCTGCTCAAAGACATTGCGCACGTTTGCACACAGCGTGTCCGCGTCGCCGTGCTCGATGGCGGCGAGCATCGCGTCCGTATCAGGACGGTCGGTGATCGTCACGCCGTCTACGCGCGCGAAGAGCGCGGGTGTGGAGATCGGGAAGTCCGGCTTGCAGACGGCGACGAAGAAGCGCGGTGCGGGCTTGAGGACGGTCAGCTTTTCGCCGCGGCCCTCGGCCAGCTGCGTGCCGCCGCGGATGCAGAAGGGAACGTCGCTGCCGACCGCCGCGCCGATCTGCTCGAGCCGCTCGTCCGTGAGGGTGGGGGAGACGAGAGCGCGCAGCGCGCGCAGCACCGCCGCGGCATCTGCGCTGCCGCCGGCCATGCCGGCCTCGGACGGAATGCGCTTTATAAGCGCGATGTCGATGCTGCCGCCGTAGTCCATCGCCTCGCAGAAGGCTCTCGCCGCCTTGACGGCGAGGTTGCGCTCGTCGCAGGGCAGCGCCGCGCCGTCGACGCGGCAGGTGATGCCTTTGCCGTCTGTGAGCGTGACGGTCACATCGTCGTGGAGCGAAATGGTCTGCATGACCATTTTCATCTCGTGGTAGCCGTCCGGCCGCTTGCCCAGAATGTCAAGCGTCAGGTTGAGCTTGGCATAGGCGGGGATGTTTATGCTGCGCACGGGCGCCTCGACCGGCGCGTCGAGCGATCTTCCGCAGTGGGGGCAGTATTTGAGGTAACGGTCGCGCCCGAGCTGCTCGCCGCAGTGCGGGCAGCGGTAATAGAGCGACCAGACCGCGCCGGAGGCAAGGATGAGCACGATGCCGAGCACCGTCAGCACCGTGATGCCGCCCTGCGCGCCGAAAAAGCCGATCAGCGCGCCGCTCAGTATCAGAGAGGTCTGGAGCTTCGGGGCGCTGCGAAAGTCAACAAGGGGCTTTTTGTCGTTCATTGCGGCCTCCTTCTGCGCTCAGCGTTTCTTTTTCTTGTGCTGGATTTTCTTCTTCTGCTCGGGCTCCGGCTCGCTTGCGACCCATGTGCCGCAGTGCGGGCAGCGCTTGGGCGAACCGCGGCCGAGGTGCTCGCCGCACTTGGGGCAGCGGTAAAAGCGCCACCAGACGATGAGAGAAGCGCCCATCATCATGAGGCCGACGAGCGCGGCGACGGTGTTTTGAAAGCCCCACGCGCCGACGAGGGAGACCACTGCGCCGCCCCAGAGCAATACGTCCTGCCATATTCTGGCTGTTTTCAAATCCATAGGGAATCCTCCTGATGAGAAAAGCGCCGCAAGGCGGCGCTTTTCTGCAATGGTTACATTAGATTAGCGGATCTTGCGCGCCTCGATGTAGTAGCGCTTGTCCTGCGCATGGCCCATGGAGAAGGTCTTGCGGGGCAGCACGCCGTCAGCCATGACGGTCTTGAAGAGCTGCTCCTTGCCCATCGCGGGCAGCAGGAAGCCCATGTTGCCCTCCTTGGAGCCGAGCTCGCGGGTGACTTCATCGCCGTGGATGTAGTCGACCTCGCCGCCGAACTGCTTGAGGTACTCGTCGATGAAGGCCTGCAGCGTGCCGACGGCAAGCTGAACCTTCGGGTCGGGAACGGTGATGAAATCGTCATGACCGGCCCAGCAGACCTCGATGACGTGGCCCTCGCCCTTGCCCTCGTGGGCATTGGGGTAGAATTTCTTGAACTCTTCCATGAACTTCTCATGGTCGACGCCGAAGAGCACGCGGTGGATGGGCTCGAACTGCAGCGCGTCGTCGTGGTTGTTCACGACCTCAACGAGAGCGTAGCGGGAGGGAAGCGCGAGGTATTCCTCGGGCGTCTTGCCCTTCTTCTGCTCTTCATAGCAGGCCTTGGCGGTGGCGAGGGAGTGGTTGCCGTCGCCCACGGCGAACAGCAGCGGAGCCACGCCGGAAACGCCGTACTTGCTCTTCATCGCCTCGTCGGTCGTAAGGCCGGTCAGTGCGTCGGCCACGGCGTCGATCTGCGCGTCGGAGAGCTTGTAGCCCTTGATGTGGCCGCCGTTCTCCATGAGGTCGAAGTCATAGACGCTCTCCATCGTGCCGGCAGCGGCGGTCAGCGGCTCGATGACGGTCTTTTCGGGGTCGTCGATCAGCAGCATGACGTGGGGCAGCTCAATGGGGGCGTTGCGGCGCACGCGGGCGCGCGGGGGGATACGGTCGAGCACGGTGCCCTCAGTCGCACGGATGAGCGCGCCGGAGCCGGGGGTGAAGTCGTACTGATCGAGGTCGATCATGCCGATGAGGCCGTGGCGGATCTTGCCGTCGCTCTGGCCGCGCTCAATATAAATGAGGGAGTCTTTGAGCGTTTCAAAGATGCCCTCGCTGAGATACTTGCTCATGGAAGCGTTGATGTCGGCGATGAACTCGTCAACATTGGGGGCTTTCAGGTTGGCCTCGGGCAGGATGAGGCGGCGGGTGGACGGCGCATCGCCGACGGTCTTCTCCACGCGCTCCCAGTACTCGGGCTCAGAGGTGAACTGGTCGCAGGCAACAACAGCCCACTTGCTCATATCCACATTCTTGGGCAGCAGAATGTCGGAAGGATAGAAGCCGAGCTTGGAAAACTTTTCGTTCATGGTGGTTCCTCCTGATGATAATGATCCGAAAAAGCATCATTGCTTTTCCGGCGCGGTTGCATCCTTTAAAGTATACAATAACCGCAGTGGAAAAAGCAATGGAGAAAGTAAAAAAATGTCTTATTTTCCGTGCATTTTGCTTTTGCGCCGTGCTTGACGGCAGGGGTGTGATGTGATATCTTGTCGGATACTGCTGAAATAGAAGGGTGAGAACTGTGAGTCAATATGCTGATCTCGGGCAGGGAAACGTCAAAAAGCTGCTCTTTTCCCTCTCCGTGCCGACGATCACCTCCCAGATCGTCAATATGCTCTACAATCTGGTGGACCGCGTGTTCATCGGCCACATGCAGCCGGCGGAAACGGTCGGCAAGCTCGCGCTCACGGGCGTGGGCGTGTGCCTGCCGATCATCATGGTCATCGCGGCCTTTGCCTCGCTCATGGCCATCGGCGGCGCGCCGCGCGCCTCGATTGCCGAGGGCGCGGGCGAGCGCGGGAAGTCTGAGCGCATCATGGGCAACTGCCTGACGATGCTGCTCATCACCTCGCTCGTGCTGACGATCGTTTTTGAGCTGTTTGCGGAAAAGCTGCTGCTGCTCTTCGGCGCGAGCGAGAACACCGTGGGCTACGCGCTCGACTATATGCGCATCTACGCTCTCGGCACGGTCTTCGTCCAGCTCACGCTCGGCATGAACGCCTACATCACGGCGCAGGGCTTTGCCACCGTGAGCATGAAGACGGTGCTCATCGGCGCGCTGCTCAACATCGCGCTCGACCCTCTTTTTATCTTCGTGTTCGGCCTCGGCGTGCGCGGGGCGGCGCTGGCAACGGTGCTTTCTCAGGCGGTGTCGGCTTTGTGGGTGATGGCCTTCCTCACGGGGAAGAAGACGCACTGGCATCTGAAACGCGAGAACCTCCGCGTGAGCGCAAAGGTCGTGCTGCCGTGCATCGCGCTGGGCCTTTCCCCGTTTGTGATGCAGTCGACCGAGAGCCTCATCGCCATCTGCTTCAACTCATCTCTCCTGCGCTACGGCGGCGACATGGCCGTCGGCACGATGACAGTGCTGACGAGCATCATGCAGTTTTCGAATATGCCGCTTCAGGGCTTAACACAGGGCGCGCAGCCCATCGTGAGCTACAACTTCGGCGCAAAGAACGCCCAGCGCGTGCGCGAGGCATTTTCCTGCCTGCTGCGCGCCTGCCTGAGCTATTCAATGGCCATCTGGCTTCTGGTCGAGCTCTTCCCGCGCGCGTTCATCCTGATTTTCAATAATGACCCTGCGCTGGTCGAATACGCGGCGTGGGCCGTGCGCATCTACATGGGGTGCAGCGGCATTTTCGGCATCCAGATCGCCTGCCAGCAGACGTTTGTGGCGCTCGGCAACGCGAAGACGTCGCTCTTCCTCGCCGTGTGGCGCAAGATCATCCTGCTCATCCCGCTCATCTATATTCTGCCGCACTTTTTCGCGGACAAGGCATTTGCGGTGTTTTTGGCAGAGCCCGTCGCCGACTTCGGCGCGGTGGTGATGACGAGCGTGATGTTCTACCGCCAGTTCCGCCGCTCGATGCGCGAGCTGGAAGGAACAAAAGAATGACGGAAAACAATAAAAGGAGGGCTAAGCCCTCCTTTTATGATTTCGTATGGCCGCCGCTTTCCGTCGGCGCGGCCTCCCGAAACAGCATCGTGATGCACCAGATGCCGGCGAGTCCCACGAGCGTGTAGATCACGCGGCTGAGCATCCCGATCTGACCGCCGAAGAGAAAAGCGACGCAGTCGAAGCCGAACAGTCCCACGCTTCCCCAGTTGAGCGCGCCGATGATGGCGAGAATGAGCGCGATCTTATCGATGACCATAGAGTACCCTCCTTCGCATGGATTCATCGCCGCTAGTGTTTCCGCGCGCGGGAAAAATATGCACGCAGAGCTTTCTTCGTTGCCGAGAGACGAAAAATATGGTACACTTGTTGCAAAATGAGACGAAAAAAGGGGGCGGAATGTTTGCTGCATCTTCTGATGGGCCGCGCGCGCACGGGCAAATCCGAGCGCGTGCTGAAAAGGATCGCGGAATTGGGCGATTCCTCGCAGCAGATATTGCTCGTGCCGGAGCACGCATCGCACGTGGCGGAGATGGACGTGTGCCGCGCCTGCGGCGACGCGGCCTCACGCCACGCGGAGGTATTGACCTTCAAGCTGCTCTCCACGCGTGTGCTGCAAGTCTGCGGCGGCAGTGCGGACGTGACGCTGGACGCAGGCGGAAAACTCCTGACGCTCCAACGCGCGCTCACAGAGCTTGCGCCGTCGCTCAAGGTCTACCGCAGGGCGTCGCAGCGCGCGGCATTTCTGGAGAGCCTGCTCGACGTGATGGAGGAGCTGCAGGCCTACGCCGTCGTGCCGGAAACGCTCGCCGAGCGCGTCGAAGACCTTGAGGGCGAGAGCGGCGACAAGCTGCGCGACATCGCGCTTTTGTACGGCGTCTATCTCGCCAAGCTCAACGCGCCGGGACGCGATGCGCGCGAGGCGCTGCAAAAGCTGGAGGAGCACCTGGAGGAATCGGGCTACATCGACGGGAAAGACGTGTTTCTGGACGGCTTTTCCTACTTTACGGGGCGCGAGCTGCGCATCCTGCGCATCCTGCTGCGCCGCGCGAAGAGCGTGACGGTCACGCTGCTGGGCGACGATGGCGACCGGGAGCTATTTTCGGCGGGGCTGCGCGTGCGCGCGCAGCTCATTGCGCTTGCGCGCGACGCGGGCGTTCTCTGTGAGGAAGAAACGCTTGCGCCAAGCGGCGATAGCGGCGCGCTTTCGCACATCGAGCGCTGCTTTTTCGGCCCTGCGCGCACGTTGGCGGGCGGCACGGACGCCGTCGCGCTCTATGAGGCGGGCAGCGCCTACAGCGAGTGCGAATGGGTCGCCGCGCAGATCCTCTCGCTTGTGCGCGAGCAGGGTTACCGCTACCGCGACATCACGGTCACGGCGCGGAACCTTGAAAGCTATGCCGCCGCGCTGCAAACAGCCTTTGCGCGCTTCGGCATCCCGCTCTACTATGCCCATCGGAGCGACATTCTGCGTAGCGCCGTCCTGACGCTGCTGCTCGGCGCGCTCGACGCGGCGACGGGCGGATTTGAATATGAGGATGTGTTCCGCTGCCTCAAAACGGGGCTTGCGGGGCTTACGATGGAGGAATGCGACCTCCTTGAAAACTACGCGCTCAAGTGGGAGGTGCGCGGGAGCGCATGGACGCGGGAAGCACCGTGGAGCGCGCACCCCGACGGCTACGGCGCGGACTGGACGGACGAGGCGCGAGAGCGTCTCGCGGCGGTGAACGCGCTCAGAGCGCGCGTGCAGGGTCCGTTCGCGCATCTCAAGGAGGGCGTGGGCGGCAGCGGCGCGGCGGAGAAAAAGGTCCGCGCGCTCTACGACTACTTAGAAGAGATCGACCTGCCGGATGCGCTGCAAGCGCAGACCGAGCGCCTCTTTTCCGAAGGAGAGGCACAGCACGCCGAGGAAACGGCGCAGCTGTGGACCATCCTCTGCGGTGTGATGGATCAGTTTGTGGAGATCCTGGGCGACACGGTGCTCGGCGCTGAGGAATTCGCCCAGCTCTTCCGCCTTGTGCTGACGCAGTACAGCGTGGGCACGATCCCCGTGACGCTGGACGCGGTGAACCTCTGCGAGATGACGCGAAACGACCGCCACACGGTGCGCGCGCTCTTCCTGCTCGGCGCGAACGACGGCGTGCTGCCCGCGGCGGAAACGGGCGGCGGCGTGCTGCGCGACGAGGACAGAGAGGCGCTTGAGCAGCGCGAGATCTTCCTTGCGCCGCACGGCATGGAGCAGTTCCGGCTGGAAATCCAGAACCTTTACGCCTCTCTCGCCCAGCCGACGGAAAAGCTGACGCTTTCCTACCCCGTGTCGGACGGCGCGGGCGGAGAGAAGCGCCCCTCGTTTGCCATCGGGCGCATCGCGCGCCTGCTGCCAGACGTAAAGGTAGAGAAAGAGGACGCCAATAGGGCATATCGCCTGACGGCAAAGGACGCGGCGCTCGAGTATGCGGGCGAGCACATCGGCGGCGCGCTGTGGCAGTATTTCGAAGGCAGAGCCGATGCGGAGAGCGCGCTTGCGGCGATGCGCGCGGCAGCGCGCACCACGCGCGGCAGACTCTCGCGCAGCGCGGTGCGCTCGCTCTACGGCGATGCGCTGCGGCTGTCCGCCTCGCAGATGGACAAGGCGCGCGCGTGCCACTTTGCCTACTTCCTGCGCTACGGCCTGCGCGCAAAGGAGCGCACGGGCGCGGGCTTTGACGCCCCGCAGATCGGCACCTTCGTGCATGATGTGATGGAGCATACGCTGCGCGCGGCAAAGACGCGCGGCGGATTGCACACGCTTGAAAAGGCGGCGCTGCACGCGCTGGCGCAGGAGGCCATCACGGACTACAAGGCGCGCGTGCTGCCGGATCTTTCGGAAAAGAGCGCACGCTTCCGCTACCTCTTTGACCGCCTGTGCGATTCCACGCAGCGCATCATGGACGAGGTGGCGGACGAACTCAAGCACTCGGACTTTGAGCCGATGGCATTCGAGCTTGCCTTCGGTCCGGGCGGGCAACTGCCCGCCATCACCGTGCGCGAAAAGGGCAACACCGCGCGCGTGGTCGGAAAGGTCGACCGCGTGGATGGCTGGGAGCACGGCGGAAAGCTCTATCTGCGCGTTGTGGACTATAAGACAGGGCGCAAGAGCTTTGACCTTGCGGAAGTGCGCTACGGACTGGGCCTACAGATGCTGCTCTATCTCTTTGCGCTCGAACAGGCGGGCGGCGCGCTCTTCGGCAGGAAGGAGATCGTCCCGGCGGGCGTGCTTTACACGCCCGCGCGCGAACCGATGCTGCGCTGCGCGCGCGACACTGCGCCGGAAAAGATCGAAAAGGCGCGTAAAAAGGAACTCAGGCGCAGCGGCATGGTGTTGGAAGAGCCTGCTGTCCTGCAAGCGATGGAGCACAGCGCGCTCGAAGAGCCGAGTTATCTTCCCATCGCGGTGAAAAAGGACGGCACGGTGGCGGGAAACCTTGCCTCCGAGGGGCAGTTTGAAAAGCTCGCCCGCTATGTGGACCGCGTGCTGCGTGAGATCGCAGGCGAGGTCTTCTCCGGCAACATCGACGCCGACCCCTACGCGCGCACGCCGCAGCAGTCGGCCTGCACTTACTGCGAGTTCGCAAGTGCCTGCCACTTCGAAGAGGGCAGCGGCAGCGACCGCATGGAATACATCAAGGCAACGAAGAACGACGAATTCTGGCAGTATATCGACGAGGTGAACGGAGAGGAGGCACGCGAGGATGGCTGAAAAACTGACGAACGAACAGCAAGCGGCGGTGGACAGCCGGGAGCGCAGCCTCCTTGTCTCCGCGGCGGCAGGCTCGGGCAAGACGAAGGTGCTCGTCGAGCGGCTCTTTTCCTATGTGGAGCGCGAGGGCGCGGATCTTGACGATTTTCTCATCATCACCTACACGCGCGCCGCGGCGAGCGAGCTGCGCGGCAAGATCGCCAAGGCGCTCACCGAGCGCATGGAGCGCGACCCCGGCAACGAGCACCTGCGGCGGCAGATGCTGCGCGTTTACCGCGCGGACATCAAAACGGTGGATGCCTTCTGCACCGCGCTTCTGCGCGAGAACTGCCACCTGCTCGGCGAGGACGCGCGCGGCCACGCGCTGCGGCCGGATTTCCGCGTGCTGGACGAGAACGAAGCGCAGGTGCTGCGCGAGCGCGTGCTCGCGCGCACGCTGGACGATTTTTACGACTGTCTGACGCCCGGAGGCACACTGCTCGCCGACACGCTCGGCGCGGGGCGCGACGACAGCGCGCTCGAGGCGCTGGTGCTCGAGCTGCACGCGAAGTTGCAGGCGCAGCCCTATGAGGACAAGTGGCTTGACGCGCAGCGCGCGTTCTGGCGCGCCGTGCCGGAGAAGGTCGAGGATACGCCTTACGGCAAGATCCTCTTAAACGAAGTGCGGCGCAAGGCGCGCCATTGCAGGGATCTTCTGAGCCGCGCGGCGCAGGAGATGTGCGAAAACGACGCGCTGAACCAGAAGTACGCGCCCGCCTTCTTGGATGTCTCCTTGCAGCTTGGCGCGCTGGAAGAGAAGACGAAGAAGGGCTGGGACGCTTCGCGCGGCACGGCGATCACGTTCCCCCGCCTCTCGGCGGTGAAGGACAGCGACGGCGGCGAGATGAAAGCGCGCATGAAGGGCCTCTGGGATAACTGCAAGGGAACGGTCAAGGGCCTTTCAGAGATATTCTCCGCATCGTCCGACGAGGCGGTGGCGGACCTTCGCGCGATGGCGCCCGCCATGCTCGCGCTCATCGACCTGACGCAGGAGTTTTCCCGCCGCTACAACGAGGAAAAGCGCCGGAAGAACGCGGCGGACTTTTCCGATGAGGAGCACGAGGCGATCCGCCTTCTCATCGGAGAGGACGGCACGCCGACGGAGCTTGCCCACCTTGTCAGCACGCGCTACCGCGAGATCATGGTGGACGAGTATCAGGATACCAACGAGGTGCAGAACCGCATTTTTGACGCGATATCCCGTAAAGGGGAAAACCTTTTCACGGTCGGCGACGTGAAGCAGAGTATTTACCGCTTCCGCTTGGCAGACCCGCGCATCTTTTTGCAGCATTACAACACCTGGCCGCCCCTTGCGGCGGCGGGCGAGCACGAGAGCGCGAAGCTACTGCTCTCGCGCAATTTCCGTTCGCGCAAGGAGGTGCTGGAGGCGACGAATTTCGTCTTCTGCAACATTCTTTCCGAGGAAATGGGCGAGCTTGACTACGGCGAGGACGAAATGCTGCGCCCCGGCGCGAGCTATGTGCCGTCCGATCGCTGCGGCGCGGAGTTTCACCTGCTCGACCTGCCGGCGCAGACGGGCGAGCGGCGCGTGCGCGCGAGCGAGGCCGAGGCCGCTTTCGTCGCGGACTATATCCGCGATATGCTGGCAAGTAAATTCCCTGTACAGGACGATGAGACGAAAGAACTGCGTCCCGTGCGCGAGGAGGACATCGTCATTCTGATGCGCTCGCCGCGAACGCGCCTTGCAGACTTCCGCCGCGCGCTGGAGTCGCGGGGGGTGCGCTGCGCCTCGGACGCGGGCGGCGACTTTTTCGCCGCGACGGAGATCGCGGTGCTCTTCTCACTCCTGCAAGTCATCGACAATCCGCGTCAGGATGTGCCGCTGCTGTCGGTGCTGAGATCACCGTTCTTCGGCTTTACGGCCGATGAGCTCGCGCAGATCCGCGCAAAGCAGAAAAGCGGCGACTTTTATGATGCGCTGCTCGCCGATGAGAGCGGGAAAACGGCGCATTTTCTCGCCCAATTGCGCGCGCTGCGCGAGCGGGCGGCGTCGCTTCGCGTGCGGGAGCTGCTCGACGAGATCTACCGCGCCTGCCATGTGATGGCGGTGTTCGGCGCGATGAAGGACGGACAGGCGCGCAAGGAAAACCTGCTTACTTTTTTGCAGCTGAGCGAGGACTTTGAGCGCGCGGGACACTTGGGGCTTTTCTCCTTCGTCAGCGCCCTGCGCGCCCAGCTTGCGAGCGGGGAGGCGAACGCGCCGCAGGGCGCGGGCGTGAGCGGCGGCGTGCGCATCATGTCGATCCACAAGTCGAAGGGCCTTGAGTTCCCGGTGGTCATTTTGTCGGATCTTGCGCGGCGCTTCAGCAACATGGACTTCCAAAGCTCGGTGCTGGTGCATCCGCAGCTTGGCCTTGGCCCGGTATGCGTGGATACGCAGCGGCGCATCCAGTACCCGACGCTTGCGCGCCAGGCGCTCGAGCACACGCTGCGGCGCGAGGCCAAGGCCGAGGAGATGCGCGTGCTCTACGTTGCGATGACGCGCGCGAAGGAAAAGCTCGTGATGGTGCACACGCAGGCGAACGCGCGCAGCCGCGTCCGGGACCTTCTGGCCGTGAGCTCGTGTCCCGTGCTGCCCGAGGCCGTGGATGACGGCAAGTGCATGGGCGACTGGATCATGCTGCCGCTTTTGCAGCGCAGCGAAGCG
>URCK01000049.1 GCA_900546295.1 uncultured Eubacteriales bacterium
TGTTGCGGCCTTCGCGGCCGATGATGCGGCCCTTCATCTCGTCATTGGGCAGGGGCACCACACTGACGGTGATCTCGGCCACATGGTCTGCGGCGCAGCGCTGGATGGCGGAGGCAACGATCTCGCGGGCGCGGGAATCGGCCTCGTCCTTGGCGCGCTGCTCAAGCTCCTTGATCTTGAGCGCGGTCTCGTGCGTCACTTCGCTCTCGACCTGCTCGATCAGGTACTTCTTCGCGTCTTCGGCAGTGAAACCGGAAATGCGCTCGAGCATTTCGGTCTGGCTGCGCTTGATGATCTTGATCTCTTCGTTTTCCTTGTCCAGAGCGGCGTGCTTCTGGTTGAGGGCCTCCTCGCGCTTTTCCAGCGCGTCCGTCTTGCGGTCGAGGTTTTCCTCCTTCTGCTGGAGCCTGCGCTCCTGCTTCTGCTGCTCGGCGCGGCGTTCCTTGACTTCCTTCTCGTATTCGTTTCTGGAGCGCAGAATATCCTCTTTTGCCTCCAGCATGACTTCGCGTTTCTTGTTTTCAGCGCTCTTGATCGCTTCGTTGACAATACGAAGAGCCTCTTCGTCCGCGTTGGAGATCTTCTCCTCGGCGCTCTTAGCGGCTCTCTTGCGAATCCAAATACCAAGAAGAATGCCAATGACGAGCGTCCCGGCCGCGATCAGCGCGGCATAGAGATAGCTTATCATGTATTCCTCCTGTGTGCGTTTTTGATTGGTGTAAATATTCCATTTCCATGGGTCTTTGAATCACAAACGGGAGTTCCCCTTTTCTCCCCTCCATAAATCCACAGAGTATTGTAAACTTTTTGTGACCGTCTGTCAAGGAAAAGTCGCGCCCGAGGCGCGCGTCAAGCGAGGATGTAGGCCTGCGCCGCGTAGCCGAGCGTCTCGCCGTAGCGGACGGAATACCAGCCGTCATAGCTTGCGTAAATTTCCACGCGCGCGCCGTTCGGGATGCGGCCCACGATCTCGCCGTCGATACAGGGATAGGCGCGCAGCAGCAGCGGCGAGCCCGCCGTCGCAACAATGCCCTCGCGCGGCGTCTGCGGATAGAGAAACGGCAGGCCGAAGTAGTCGCACAGTCCGCGCGCGAGGGCCTGTGCGATGACATCGAGGCTCCCCTCGATCCACCTTGCGTCGGCGTAGTTGTCGTGATAGGCGATCTCGATGAGGTTTGCAGGGCAGCTCGGGCGGCGCACCTCGCCGAGCGCGGTCGTCGGCTGCGTTGTGACAAGCTCCGGCAGCGGATAGACCTTTTTGAGCTGTGCGGCAAAGAGCCCGGCGGCTCGCTTTCCCTCGCTGCTCGTCGGGTAATAGAAGACGATGATGCCGCGGTTCTTCCCCGCCTGTCCCTCGCCCGAGGCGTTGGAGTGCAGGGCAAGGTAAAAGTCGAAGCCGCCGATCTGCTCCGCCTGCGCGATGGAGGACGCGGCGGTCATCTCCGGGGTATTCCGCACAAAGGCGATCGTGTTGGCGTAGAGATAAGGCTCCAGTTCGTCCGCCAGCAGGTTCATCCAGTATTCCTCGCTGCCGCTTTGGTCGACATACGGGTTTTGATCCTGTGTGGAGGGGCTTAAGTAGATTTTGGGCATACGATCAAACCTCCCATCGGCTCATCGTATGCGCCAGTTGCGCGCAGGATACCCGTTGCGAAAAAAAGAGACTGCGTAAAGCATCCCTGCTGGTAAGACAGTAAAATCAAATTTCTTGGAACAGGCATGACCGAAATCATGCCTGTTCCGCTTTTAGCAGCTCATCCACGGGAATGTAGCCCACAAGATCGTACTCGATACTGAAAGCGCAGTTTGAAGCATGAAACACCGCACGAAAAGTGCGTGATGGCGCAGGCGGTCGAATGGGGCAGGTGCGGCGCGCGGCTCAACGACATCGCCCCGGCGTCATCGTCATGCCGCTGGTGCTCGACGAGTTCAACGGTCCGCACGGAAAGGAGATGGCATGAAAAGGCAAGGGATAAAATACCCCCACTCAATTCGCAGATCCCATCGACCTGTTCGAATTGGGCGGGGGTGTTTTAATTATCACACAACATTTCGGTCTTTTTGCCGACCGATCATTAAATTCACTTGCTTCCTGTGAAAAACATTTTTCGTCTTAATTCTTTTTTGCGCAGGCCTGCTTGATCAGTTGGCGGAACAGGGGGCGGAATCTTTCATAGCGCGGCACCAATTCCTCCGGATGCCATTGGACTGCGTACATCCTTCCGTCCGCGCTTTCGATTGCCTCGGCCACGCCATCCGGCGCGGTGGCCGAAACGACAAAGCCGTCCGCGATCTTGTTCACCGCCTGATGATGATAGCTGTTGACCGACAGTGCATCCATACCCAATAGCTTTCCGACAAGAGAATCCTGCAAAATGGTCACGCTGTGGGTCGGCTGGCTCCGGATCGACATATCCTGCGCATGCGCGATCGGTGCGGGATACTGCGTCGGCAGGTCCTGATACAGCGTTCCGCCAAACGCGACATTCATCAGCTGCATCCCGCGACAAATGCCGAACACCGGCATTCCCCGCCCATACGCCAGATGGATGAGTGCGAGCTCAAGCCTGTCCTGCTCCTCCATCACATAGGTCACCTGCGGCACCGGCTCCTGTCCGTACAGCGCGGGCGTTACGTCAGCGCCGCCGGGAAGCAGCAGCCCGTCGATCAATCCGATATACTGCTCTGCCGCCGCGGCATCGCCCGTCACAGGGAGCAGCAGCGGAATGCCTCCAGCCATTGTGACCGCGTCGACATAGGGCGTGTTGAAAACATGCTTCCCCGGTGCAAGCTTTGGCGCTGTGCCGATCACCATTCCGATAATCGGTTTCGTGCTTGTCATTTTTTCTCCAGCTCCCTCTGCATTGCCGGAACAAAGCTGTGCATAAAACGCTCTACCGCTTCGTGTCCGGTGTAGTTGTCCCAAAGTTTTGTTTTGCTGCGATCCATTGTCAGCGGATACGTGTCGAATATAAGCTGTTCATCAAAGGGCCTGTCATATTTCTCCGCCGTGTTCCTTGCGCGCGCGGCACCGTCGACCGCCATTTTCTCCATGGCAGTGCACATAGCATCCCAGCCGGCTTCGCCAAACTGCTCCAGCGCTGCTTCCAGAATGTAATAGTACAGCTTTACGCTGATACTCTCAAATCCGCTCTTGCCGCAGGCCGCCGCGGGGTGCACGTCCGGCGTCACATACCCCGGATCATACTCCGCAAAGCACTTCGGCTTGAGCTCGTCGGGGAGGTTCTCTGCACGCAGGACCACGTTAAAATCGCAGTATTCATCCTTTTCCTGCGTCAGCGTCATGCCGAGGTTCACATGTCCGTAGTCAAACGCATAGTGGCTATAGCAGGCGGGATGGAATTCCTCACAGTAGATGCGCCCAATGTATGCTTCGCCGTAAGCTTTCCAAATATCCGCCATCGGGCAGACCAGCGTATGCGAAACGCGCTCCTCCGGGTTGAGCTCCTGCAGTTCTCTGCGGAAGCGCGGGTCAGGCGGCAGATCACCGCCCACTGAGAATAGGCTCTGCATATTGATCTTTACATCGAGCGACTCGTGCATTTTCCGCGACGCCTCGCCCCTGTCGCGCCCGTAACGGCGCGTTCCCTCGCGCAGCGCCTTTTCTCCAGCCACGCCGAACGCATCGATCAAGCTGCGGCCAAGGAACGAATAGAGCAAGGTATAGTTATCCGCCAGATCCATAATGCACTGTTCTTCATAAGAATACATATGCCGTCCTCCTTAGCCCTCAGCTTCCAAAATTCGATCCAGCACGAGCGACTGCATCAGCGTTCGCGCGGAATGCGCTTCTCGCCCGTTCCAGGCATCATCCGCTTCGCTGTTCGTCAGCAGCGGGAAGTTTTTGCGCACAAACTCCGCATCCACGGGAAGCAGTGTGTGGCTCGCCTGCACCTTCAGCGATGCGATCGCCTGCTCCGCCCACTTTTTCAAGCCCTCTGCTACAGCGCAGACGCCCTCGTTGCCGTTCATCTCATCCGCCACCTCAAGAAGATGGTAGTAGACCGACGCGGTCAGCTCGCGGATGCCGTCGTCAAAAGAACCATCCTGCGGCAGCTCAGGCTCCGTATAATCCGGGTCGCAGTGCGCGAAGGACTGCTTCGCCGCTTCCTCAGTCATATTGGCCTCCCGGTAAAAGGCCGCAATATGGCAGAAATTGTCGCGCGGGCACGTCAGATAGTTCGACAGGCACAGCTGCCCGATATTGTCGGTAAACGCGAGCAAACGCGCATAATGATATTCCTCGCAGAAAAAGCTTCCCACTTTTCCGCCGCCGCGGCTGTTCCAGAAGTCTGCCATCGGACAGGTGAATATTTCATAGACCTGACGCTGCTCTTCGTTGAACAGCTCCTTTGCATGGAAGCGGGGATCAGGCACATAGTCCCTTGCACTGTGAAAGAGCGTCTGCAGATTTGTTTTGATCCCTGCGTCAATAAATTTCTTCTTCTGCGCAAGTCCGCTCTCGCGTCCCGCCCGGCGCATTGCTTCTCTGCAGATCTTCTCGCCGTTACGCCTGCCGCAGAACTCTAAAATGCTTGTGCTGACAAAAAAGTACATTGCCGAAAAAGCATCCTGCTTATTTTGCAGCTTGATCTCACCATAGTTGTACATAAGTACGATGAATCCCTTTCTTTTGTTACAATTTATGTTCTCACGTTTCTCTCAGTCTGTTCTAAACCCCAAATTTGCAGCAGGCAACGAAATGTCCCGCTTCGATCTCCTTCAGCGCCGGATTTCCTGCGTGGCACATTTCCTCCGCATACGGGCAGCGGCTGCAGAATCTGCACTCCGGTTTCGGATCGATCGGCGATGTCAGCTCACCCTTCATCAATATCCGCTCCTTGCGGTTATGCAGACTCGGCACCGGGATCGCGGACAGCAGCGCCTGCGTATAGGGGTGCACTGGATTGGCAAACAGGACCTCCGCTGGGGCCTTTTCAATGACCTGCCCCAGATACATCACCATAATGTCATCCGAAATATGATGGACAACGCTCAGGTCATGCGTGATGAACATATAAGTAAGGTTCAGTTCCTTCTGCAGATCCTGCATCAGGTTCAGGATCTGCGCCTGAATGGAAACATCCAGCGCCGAGACCGGCTCGTCGCAGACGATGAACTTTGGCTGCAGCGCCAGCGCACGCGCAATGCCGATCCTCTGGCGGCGGCCGCCGTCGAGCTCATGCGGATACGTATTATACAGGCGTCTTGCAAGGCCGACGGTATCCATCAGCTCGGCCACCCGTTTCTGGCGGCTCTCCTTATCCGCGCAAAGGCCGTACAGCTTGAGCGGCTCTTCGATCGTCTGGCTGATGGTCATGCGCGGGTTCAGAGAGGAAAACGGGTCCTGGAAGATCATCTGCATCTCGCGGCGCTGCTTCCACAGCTCCTTCTGATTCAACGCGCTGATATTCTTCCCTTCAAACAGCACCGTTCCCTCCGTCGGCTCCTGCAGGCGAATGATCGTACGGCCGAGTGTGGACTTTCCGCAGCCGGATTCTCCCACAACGCCCAGCGTCTTGCCTTTTTCGATCGTAAAGCTGACGTCATCCACTGCGTGAACGGTTCCCTTGGCGCTCTTAAAGTATTTTTTCAGGTGATCGACCTGCAGCAAAGGCTCACTCATTTCTCAATGCGCCTCCCTTTTGAATATTCTCCTCGTTGTACAGATGGCAGACAACATAGTGCTCTTCGTTGCGATGGACGCTCTGCGGCTTTTCATGGAAGCAGCGCTCCGTGGCATAGTCGCAGCGGTCGCAGAACGCGCAGCCCTCCGGCAGATTGCTCGGGTCTGGCATCAAGCCGCGGATCGGCTTTAAGCGGATGCTGCGATCCTCCATATTAGGCAGGGAATTGAACAGTCCCTGCGTGTAGGGATGCAGTGTATGGTCAAACACGTCCTCCAGCGTTCCATGCTCAACAACGCTGCCGGCATAAACGATGGAAACACAGTCGCAGACCTCCGCGACAATACCGAGATCATGCGTAATCATCAGCATTGAGGTATTGTTCTGCTCGCGCAGCCTTCTCATCATGTCCAGCACCTGCGCCTGGATCGTCACATCGAGCGCGGTGGTCGGCTCATCCGCGATCAGCAGATCCGGGTCGCAGGCCAGCGCCATGGCGATGACCACGCGCTGCTTCATGCCGCCCGAGAACTGATGCGGGTATTCGCTGCCGCGTTCACTGGGGATGCCGACCATTTCCAGCATGCCCCGCGCCTTATCGATCGATTTCTTATGCCCAAGATGTTCGTGGTACTCGATCACCTCCGCAATCTGCTCTTCCACCGTGAGCACCGGGTTCAGCGACGTCATCGGATCCTGAAAGATCATGGAGACCGTCTTGCCGCGCATCTTCTGGAGTTCTTTCGCCGGCATACGGATCGTCTTTTTATTTTTATCGGCAGCTTTTCCCTTTCTGCCCTTTGCCGCGGGCTCCGCGGATGCCTTGTCATCCGCCGGCTGTTCTTCCTCAACGCGGATGACATCATTGCCGTTCACCGTGATGCGTCCGGAGGTTACAACGCCCGGCGGGCTCTGGATCAGGTCGAGCACCGCTAAGCCCGTCGTTGTTTTTCCCGCGCCCGTTTCGCCGACCAGTCCGAGCGTCTGTCCCTTTCGAATGGTCAGGTTCAGTCCGTTGACGGCGTACACCGTGCGGTCGTCCGTGCGAAATTCAACACTGAGGTTCTCTATTTCCAGCGCGTTCGCACTACTACTTTTATTTTCGCTCATTTCATACCCCTCCTCACTTCAGTCTCGGGTCGAGCGCATCACGCAGACCATCGCCGAGCAGGTTCAGCGCCAGGATCGTCAGCATGATGCAGATACCGGGAATGCAGGCCAGGTATCCGGAATCGCGGATAAATTCGCGTCCGCTGGACAGCAGTGCGCCCCATTCCGGCTGCGGTGCCTTCACGCCAAGGCCGAGGAAGCTGAGCGCCGCCGTATTGGAGATCGTCGCGGCAACGCGGAGCGTCGTCTGCACGATGATTGGGCCCATGCAGTTGGGCAGGATGTAGCGCGCCAGAATGCGTGGCGTCTTTACGCCGATGGCGCGTGCGGCCTCGACATAGTCCATGTCGCGCACGGTCAGAACCGCGCTTCGCACGATGCGCGCAAATGTCGGCACAGAGGAGATCGACAGCGCGATGACCAGATTGACGATGCTGGCGCCCAGCGCCGCCACGATCACGATCGCCATGAGCATCATGGGAACGGCGAGGAAAACGTCGCACAAACGCATGATGATATTATCGATCTTCCCACCGAAAAAGCCCGCGACCGCACCGAGCACACCGCCGACGATAAGGCCGAACAGCACCGCGATAAAACCGATGGAGAGCGAGATTCGACTACCGAACACGATGCGGATCAGCAGATCGCGCCCGTACTCGTCGGTACCAAACAAATGCTGGGCCGACGGCCACTGCAAGCGTTCTGGGATATTCTGGTTGATGCACTGCGTATTATAATCGAAAAGCGCATCCGCAAAAATAGCCATGAGGATCAGGAAGATTAAAAAAAACAGTCCGGCAACCGCCGCCTTATTCTTAAAAAGGCGGCGCACCATATCCTTGAACTGGCTGTTCTTCTGCGCATTCAGGAAATTGGTCCCGTTCATTTCCGATTGCTTTTTCATTTTCTCTCCTCCTCAGTGATACATCGTGCGCACGCGCGGATCGAACACGCCGTAGAGCAAATCGACCAACAGGTTCACAATGGAAAAACAGACCGTCATCAGAATGATGCAGCCCATGACCGTCGGCGTATCGCGCCCGTTGACCGACTGGATCATCAGCCGTCCGATACCGGGCCACGCAAACACCGTCTCCGTCAGCACAGAGCCGCCAAGCATCTGTCCGATCTCAAGGCCGATGACCGTAATCGTGGGTAGAAGTCCGTTGCGGAAGGCATGGCGCATAATGACCGTGCGCTTGGGCAGGCCCTTGGCATAAGCCGTACGGATATAGTCCTGGCGGATCGTCTCCACCATGGACGAGCGGGTCGTTCTGGCGATCGATGCCATGTTCATCAGGCCCAGCGAGATCGCCGGCAGCACGATGCTGCTCCACTGCTTTGCGCCAAAGACCGGGAACCAGCCGAGCTTGAGTGAGAAGAGCATGATCAGCATCACCGCGAGCCAGAAGATCGGCATGGACACGCCGATGAGCGAGAACACCATGCTCACATTGTCCACCCACGTGTTCTGCTTCACGGCGGCAAGCACGCCGAGCGGCAGCGCAAGCAGGATGGAGAAAACCGCCGCAACGAGCGTCAGGTTCAGTGTATAGGGAAAGCAGGCCATGATCTTGTCATTGACCGATTCACCCGTGGTATAAGAGGTGCCGAGGCTCCCGTGCAGTAACTCCTTCATGTAATCGAGGTATTGCACCAGGATCGGTCTGTCCAGACCCATTTCATGTGTAAGCGCTTTGATCTGCTCCGCAGTAGCGTTATCGCCCAGCAGCATCTGCGCCACATTGCCCGGTGCTAGATGCATAATGACAAAGACCAGCAGCGTAACGCCCAGCAGCACGGGGATCATGTACAAGATACGTTTTAGAATGTATTTTGACATAAGTAAGTACGTCTCCTTTGTGGCAGAGTGACGATTTTTTAATTAAGAGCCCGGCCCGCTCATGGGCCGGGCTCTTTCAACAATGAATCAGCTGCCTGCCGATTAGCCCCAAGTCGCAACGGCGAAGTCCACATAGCCCGTCGCGCTGCAAACAACATTCTGCAGCTGAGAGCTGTGCGCACGGAAATACTCGACCTGGTAAATGGGCACATACCAGCAGGTCGCGTTCGCATCGGCGATGATCTGGTGGATCAGATCAGTGCGGGCATTGGCATCCATCTCGACGCGCAGCTCGCTAACAAGCTCGTCCATCTTGTCCGTGGCAACGGACGCGGGCGTGTTGGAGCGGCGGTCAGAGTGGAAGCGGCTGACATAGCTGGCAGCGTTGGCGGGAGACCAGGATACGATCGCCGCGCTCAACGTGTCGGTCGCCATCGCGGCCTGATAGGTCGCAGAGTCGGTGGAGTCGATCACAACGTTGATGCCGAGCTCCGCGAGCTCAGACTGCATGATTGTGGCGATTGCCGTCTTGGTGTCGTTGGAGCAAATGATGTTCATTGTCACCGTGGAGGGATCGCCGCCCCAGGCCGCCAGATACTCCTTGGCCTTGTCCAGATCATAGCTGTAGGCGTTGGTGTCCACGGATTCGGCATAGCCCATGGGAACGCAGGAATAGGAGGGCTCGCCGTAGCCGTTGAGCGCGCCGGCCACGATGTCCTCGCGGTTGATCGCATACGCGACCGCCAGACGCAGGTTCGAATCGACAAACGGGCCGTTGACCGCATTGAGAAACAGGAAGAAGTTTTCAACAGAGACAACCTCTTCCATATCGATGCCGTCCTCCGCCTTCAGGCGGTCAATGTCCGTGGAGGACACCGAGTAAATGAAGTCCACGTCGCCGGACTCGAGCGCCATCGTGCGGGTCGTGCCCTCGGGAATGATAGAGAACACCAGATTCTTGATGGATGGCGTGCGCTCAGCATCAAAGTAAGCCTCGTTCGCTTCAAACTTCAGCGCGTTGCCCTTATCCCAGGAGACAAACTTGTACGGGCCGGTGCCGACGGGGTTGGCGTTGAAATCATTGCCGGATTCGATCAGACTGTGCGGAAGGATGCAGTTGAAGTGATAGGCCAGATCGAAGAGCAGGTTGGGCGCGGGCGCGCTCGTGATGATCTTCACGGTGTTGTCGTCAACGACCTGTACCTCAGAGATTGCGCTCGTATAGGTGCTGGTCCTGTCATAGGACTTGGCATATTCGATGGAGGCCTTGACGTCCTCCGCCGTCAGCGTATCGCCATTGTGGAAGGTCACGCCCTGCTTGAGCACGAACGTCCATTCCGTGTCGCTGTCCTGCGAATAGCTTTCCGCAAGATCCAGCTCAGGCTGAAGCGTCTTCATGTCGATACGGGTCAGACCATTATAGGTCAGCAGGTTCATCTGCGCGCACATCAGAGAGTCCGTGTCACAGGTGGAGAGGTAATCCGGTTCATCGGTCAGTGCTACGTTCAGGGTATCCTTTTCGGTTGTGCCGGGATCATTGGATTTGTCTCCGCAGCCTGCCAGCAGGCCGGCGATCATGCAGAGCGCCAGCGCAAGAGTAAAAAATCGCTTCAGCTTCATTTTGGTATTTCCTTTCTAAATCTTATTCTTTTGTTTATGTGCTTTATACACAAGTCCAGTCTTGCTTTG
This sequence comes from uncultured Eubacteriales bacterium, assembly GCA_900546295.1. Lineage (GTDB taxonomy): Bacteria > Bacillota > Clostridia > Oscillospirales > Oscillospiraceae > Hominicoprocola. The sequence continues at coordinate 10,294 of URCK01000049.1, forward strand.
CTCGACCAGCTTAGTAACATGATACCATCTATCCAAATTTTTTAATAATACCGTTTTTATTATTGCAATAATCGCTTTTTAGTATATAGTAAGTGGAAGAACACCGATGACAAACGCGTTCGTGTTGTATTATGATAACAGCGTGATAAATCGTATCCGCCTTATCTGCTCATCCTGGACTTGCCTATGTCATCATAGGAGGTTTTGCAAATGACGAACAATCAGATTCACTACATGGTAGAGATTGCAAAAGCCGGTAGCGTTAATCAGGCCGCGCGCAATCTCTTCATTTCGCAGTCGTCCCTTTCCGGGGCGATCCAAAGCGTCGAGGCAGAGTTCGGCCGCAAGATATTTGCGCGCAGTGTCAAGGGCATGGCGCTGACGCCCTTCGGACGCCAGTTCATCGCCTACATCACCCCCATCGACCGCCAGCTCCAGCAGCTGTATTCCATGCGCATGACCGCCGTTTCCGCGCAGGAATCCCTATCTGTGATCAGCAATGGTTTTTACTATCTTTCCGATATTGTCACCTCTATGGGCCAGCGCCGCAAGGATAGCGGTCTGCATGTCTTTCTCCGCGAAGAATACAGTGGAAATGTCGCGGACGCCGTCATGAACGGCGAGGCTGATATTGCTGTCGTCCGCATCTGGAGCTGCTATAGAGATCAGCTTTTGGAACGCTTCCTTTCCTCCAATCTGCTCTACCATCCTCTGTGCAGTATGGAACTCGGCGTTGACGTCGGCCCGATGAATCCCTTCTTCCGCTCGCAGGATGTCGATCTTCTTCCGGAACAGCTGGCAGGATACCCCCAGATCATCGATGAAAGCCTTGACTACGGTCCCTATGCCGATATCCTCTCTAAGCTCGGGCTGCAGATGGAGCGCACCCGTTATGTGGTCAACTCCCGCGCAGCCATATATGAGATCCTGTCCAGAACAGACGGCTACGTACTCAACTCCAGAAAAGCGACAAGCGATGGAAAGGTGAAGCACGATTCCTACGAGTGGCGCTTTCTGCCGTTCCGAAACTGCAGCATCACCTCCGAGATCGGTTGGGTGCGGCGGGAAAACAGCGTGCTGACACCTGAGGCAAAGGAATTCATTCATCTACTTCAGAATCACCTGCTTCTATGTATCGGCTGTGACTATAACATTTGACAGTTTTGTCCTATAGTTAAATCTGAACATTTTTTCACTTTTATTTTTTATCATGATAACAAAGTACCGCTATCAGGATAGATCGGAGGTTCATTTTTATGTCGATTCCCATCGCACTTACTGGAAAAAACAGTCTTTTAGATTATGGTCTTTGGATCATACTGATCCTTTTGGTCGCGCTCGTGCTCTGGGTACAGTACCGGCCCAAAAAATAACCTGAGTCTGCCGATGAATACATATTTGTATCATTATAAAAATTTTATTGTGAGGTGTTTTGAAACAGATGGATAAGATTGAGCAAAAGATTTGCGATATCATTGATGCGCATCGCGACGAGCTGATCGCGTTCGGCGAGGATCTATGGACACACGCCGAATTGGGCTTTCAGGAATTCCGCACAGCGGAAAAGTTCGCGGAGAAAATGAAGGGGCTTGGCCTCCGCACGCAGGAGGGTCTTGCCGTTACGGGTGTCAAAAGCTATTTAAAGGATGACGCGCACGGTCCCACCGTCTGTTTAATGGGCGAATTCGATGGTCTACCCATTCCGACGCACGCTTACGCCAACCCCGAGACCGGCGCGGCGCATTGCTGCGGCCATCATGCGCAGGCGACCGGCGTTGTCGGCGCGGCCATCGCGCTGTCCGATCCGGAGATCGCGGCTTCCCTAGCGGGAAATGTCGTATTCTTTGGCGTTCCCGCTGAGGAATATGTCGAGGTTACAAAGCGCAACGAGATGCGCAATCAAGGACTGATCCGTTATGGCTGCGGCAAATGCGAGTTGATCCGAATCGGTGCGATGGATGATCTGGATATCGTTGTCGGCCATCATGCTTCGACTACTAAGAAATACCTCGTCGCTAACCGCTCGTGCAACGGCTTTGTCACCAAAATGGTGCAGTTCCACGGAAGGGCCGCTCATGCGGCGGGTGAGCCGCAGCGCGGCATCGACGCCATGAGCGCGGCCAATATCGCCATGCACGCCGTCGATGTTCAGCGGGAATCGTTCCGCGACGAGGACACGATCCGTGTGCACAGCTGCATTTCAAAGGGCGGCGACGCGGCAAATATCATTGCCGACGATGTGCGTCTGGAGTATTCCATCCGTGGAAAAACGATCCCCGCATATATGGACGCCGCCAAAAAGGTCGACCGCTCCCTGCGCGCGGGCGCCGTCGCCACCGGCTGCGGCCTGACCATCACCAATCTCCCTGGAAATCTGCCGATCATCCCCGTAAAGGACGCAAGCGTTATTGAAGAGGCGCTCTCGCACGTCTGCGGCGACACGCCCATCACCTGCACTGGTCCGGAGTTCCACTCCACTAGCTCCGGCGATTACGGGGATGTCAGCTGTCTGATGCCGCTGCTGCAGTTCAACACCGGCGGCTTCCGCGGCGCGCTGCATACGCCCGATGTCGAATTGGACGATATCGACGATGCCTACGTCATCCCCGCAAAGGTGTTCGCCCTGACCGCCTATAAGCTGCTGAAAAATGGCGGCGACCGCGCCAAAGCCATCATCGAAAGTTTTGAAGCCTTACTGACAAAAGAACAGTACATCGACCTGATGGAAAGCATGCTCTCCGTTGAAAATATTCCAATGGAGCCGCTTCCCCTGCTAGACGAAGAGAGTAAAGTCGTCTGACCTCTTCGAATCCCCCTGCCAAAGCCCGCCAAGCCTTCCCATAATAAAGAAAATGCCTACAGCATTGGCCACAGTCTGAAAAGGACTGTCCAATTTGCTGTAGGCATTTCAACTTCTTTTGGCATAGCAAAACACCCCACTTGTTAGATAGTATATCATACTGTCTAACA
>URCK01000050.1 GCA_900546295.1 uncultured Eubacteriales bacterium
ACGAAAAGAAGACACTCGTTCGAGTGTCTTCTTTTTTTACCTTTTCTGCGTTGCATTTAAGCCCGCGCTTGAAGCACAGTTTTTTCATTTGCTGCTCAGCCGCTTTTACAGCGATAATGAATTGTTAGCGCCGGGAGCACGCAGCCATTTAGATTTTCTTCCCTGAGTGGCTGACGGCTTATCTTATGGTGGCATTTTGATATGGGATGGTGGTAAAATGATCATACCGCAAAAAAGAAACTGTCCTGTGTCAAATAACAATGCTTCCTGACAGTCGTATCAAAAAATGTTGAGACCGATGCAATAAACCGGCTCATCTGTGCATTACATGGATGACAGGAGAAAAAAGCCCATGCTCAGTATGCTGATGACAACCGAATATTCTCCGGCAGAGGATCGACACGAGCTGCAGCAGTTGCTCCTCCGCGTTGCCGGCGGTGAGCGTGACGCGCTGGCAGAGCTGTATCAGCGCACGCGGGCAGCGGTGTACGGCTTAGCGCTTTCCTACCTTAAAAACGCGCACGACGCGCAGGATCTCACGCAGGACGTCTATGTGCAGGTGTGGGACTGTGCGGAGCAGTACCGTCCCACCGGCTCGCCGATGGGCTGGCTTCTGACCGTGTGCCGCAACCTGTGCCTGATGCGCCTGCGGCGCGAAGAACGCCATGCCGCCCTCAGCGAGGAGGAATGGGACGCCATTCCCGCGCAGGAGTGCGGACTGGACGCCGACGAGCGCGCGCTGCTGCAAGGCGTGCTGGCAAGCCTCGCTGACGAGGAACGGCGCATCGTGCTGCTCCACGCCGTCACGGGCATGAAGCACCGGGAGATCGCGGCGCTGCTGGAGCTGCCGCTTCCCACCGTCCTGTCGAAATATCACAGAGCATTGAAAAAGATGCGCAGCTTTCTGGAAGGAGATGACGCCCGATGACCAATGAAAAAATGGAGCAGAGGCTGGCCGCGGCGCTTGAAAAGACCGCGCCGGACGATGTGAGCGGCGTTCTCTCCCGCTGTGAAGCGCGGAAAGGAACGGTAATCAACATGACAACGAAAAAAACAGCAAAGAGAAGATGGACATCGCTCATCGCCGCCTGCCTTGCGGTGATGCTGCTCGGCGGGGGACTCTTCTACCAGAGGGCGAACGCGGTTGCCTCCGTGGTGTCGCTCGATGTGAACCCGAGCATTGAACTGAAAGTGAATCAAAGCGAGAAGATTCTCGCCTGTACGCCGCTCAACGAGGATGCCAAGGCCATCCTTGCGGATATGAGCAATGGCGCCGACCTCAAGGGCGCGAAGCTCGATGTGGCGGTAAATGCCATCGTGGGGAGCCTCGTGAGAAACGGCTATCTCGACAGCATTTCCTCCGCCATCATGATCTCGGTGGAGGACAAGGATGCCGCCCGCGCGGAAAAGCTCCAGCGCGAGCTGACGAGCGCCGTAGACGGCGTTTTGCAGACGAGCGAAGCAAAGGCCGCCGTTCTGACGCAGACGCTCACGCAGGACGCGGCGCGGGAGCAGCAGGCGCGGGAAAATAACATTTCTACCGGCAAGGCGGCGCTGGTGAACCGCGTCCTCGCCATCAACCCGTCGCTCAAGTTTGACGCGCTGGCAAAGCTCTCGGTCGAGGAACTCAAGGATCTTGCGGAAGCGGGCGCGCCCGCCATGCCTATCGGTATGGATGCAGCCCGTACCGCTGCGGAGCAGTATGCCGGAACGACGGCGCTGAACTCCGTCACGGCGGAGGTCGATCCCGAACTCGACGAATCCCCCGCGCACTACGAGGTGGAGCTGCACACAGCATGGGGCGAGTTTGAGTATCTGGTGGACGCCTACACGGGGAACGTGCTCAGCGGGCAGAAAGATTTATTGGCTGCCGTTTCCGTATCGAATGAAACGACGAAGCCCTCTGGTCAAAAGCCCGCGCCGTCCGGAACGGTGCAGGATATCGGCTACGCCAAGGCGAAGTCCATCGCCCTGAACCATGCGGGCGTAAGTGAAAATCAGGCTTATGACATGGAGATCGAGCTGGACGACGAGGACGGCACGCTCGTCTATGAGGTCGAGTTCAAGTCCGGCGGCATGGAGTATAGCTACGAGATCAACGCCGCCAGCGGCGCGATCCTCAAGCACGAGGCGGAGATAGACGACTGAAAGAGAAGGCGCAGGCCGCTGCAATGCAGCGGCCTGCGCCTTCTTTACGGATTATACAGGATCATGTGCAGAACGGCGGTGGAGATATTGCAATAAGATTTTCTTGATGTCTTCAAGATTCTCAGCGAAATAGATGCCGGCTTGCCGCTCTTTGGAAGACAGTCCCTTTTTGATCATGAGATGCAAAAGCGCTTTCAGGTCGTTGTAGTAACCGTCCAGGTTATAGAGGATGCACGGCGCATTCAGGTGCTTCAAGGACACCTTCGACATGACCTCTGCAATTTCCTCCAATGTTCCCGTGCCGCCGGGGAAAGCGATGAAGGCGTCACCCAGCTCGATCATTTTCTTCTTTCGCTCCGACATATCCTCGGTCACGATCAATTTGGTCAGGCCCTCGTGCTGAAATTCATTTTCGATGAAAAAATGCGGCTCGACGCCCGTGACTTCACCGCCGGATCGCAGAACGCTGTCCGCAATCGCACCCATCAGCCCGGATTTGGAGCCGCCGTAGACCAGAGCATTCCCGCTGCTGCCGATCCATGCGCCCAATTCCTCGACCGCTTTTCGTAAGAGCGGGTCATTTCCCTCATTTGCACCAAGATAGACGGTGATATTCATGCAAAACTTCCTCCACGTGATCAGATTACCTATATACTAACACATTGCCTCTATCGAGGCAACTGCGATTCACTTCTGACGGTTTGAGATATGGAGGCTGCGGGCGGACTGGCAGACGTTGCGTGCGGGGGACGGACGGTACGGTCACCGCGCCGGCGGCAGGGGGGACGCGCGGTGCGTCAGTAGAAGGCCGCTCGTGATGGCGGTCAGCGGGGCGACGGTGACAAGCCCGAACGAGCCGACGATGGTGTGCACGATCTCGGCGGCAACATACTTGTAGTTCAGCATCAGCTCCACCGGCGTATCCTGCGCCATGAAAACCATGAGCAGCGCAATGTAGCTGCCGGAGTATGCCAGCAGCAGCGTCGTGGTCGTTGAGCCGCAGGCGGCGCGCCCCACGGCAAAGCCGGAGGCGATGGCCTCGCGGGCGCGGATGTCCGGCTTTTTCTGCACGACCTCATAGACCGCCGAGCAGATATCGACTGACAGATCTATGACCGACGGAAAACAGCTTATCCTGCGCGAGTGAGCCGCTCAGGCGGTTGACCGCGTCCGTCTCAGTTCCCGCAAACTGCCCGCCAAGTATCCGCACGCGGCAGCGCTGGTCGCCGGTGCGGACAAGGCCGGTGTCGTATCGGTGTTGTCGTAGTAACCGACGAAGGCGGTCGCGCCCGCGCCCTCGGCGAAGACCGCCACAGGAAGACCCGTGTGGGAGTAGCTGGTGAAGTCCACGCCGGACTTGTTGTTCAAAATGTGAGTGACGGTGACGGAGAAGGGATTGTAGGTGCCGTAGAGCACGTACTGCTCCTGCGTGTAGTCGTCGGCGGAGGCATCGGACATGGCGAGCTCATAGGCGCTGCGCAATCTCTGCACTTCGTAGTCCGTCAGCACCAGACGGTCGCCCTCCGCGCCGGAGAGCTTGAGACTGAAGAGCTTTTCAACGTCCTTCATGGCGTCCTCAAAGCTGGTGCCCTTTTCCTTGTAGGAAGCGACATACTGCTCGTCGAACTGGGCATAGGAGATGGTCTGGCTTGAGAGACTATCAAGATAGGTGTCGTAGTCCGTGCCGGCGTAGCCGATGGTGAGGCCGCCGGTCTCATGGTCGCCGGTCACAAGGATCAGCGTTTTGTCCGCGTGCTCCTTGGCAAAGTCGATGGCGACCTGCACGGCATCGGCCAGCGCCAGCGTATCGTTGACGGTCGCGCCTGCGTCGTTGGCGTGGCAGGCCCAGTCGATTTTGCCGCCCTCGCACATCATGAAGAATCCAGTGTCGTTATCAAGGACTTCGATGCCCTTTGCGACGTAGTCGGCGAGCGCCCATTCGCCGCTCGTATCCAAGAAGCATTGTAGCGCTCACGTGTAAATTACTCAGCTTGGAGCGCGTAAAATGCCGGTAAATTCTTCGGCATATCAAAAAAGCAAGAGAAAGCGGAATGCTTTCTCTTGCTTTTTCTTCTTGCGATGCACTTTTTCTGCTTATTCCGCGGCACGGCGGAGGATCTCCGCGACAAGCGTGCGGTCGAGCTGCGGGAAGGGGATGATCGGCTCGGGCGCTTCCGGGGGCTCGCCCAGCAGTTTTTCCGCCCAGGACATATCGTACCAGCGGCCGAACTTGTAACCGCAGCGCCGGAAAACCCCGATGCGGCGGAAGCCCAGATGCTCGTGGAAGCGGATGCTGTTGTCCGTCAGGTATTCGTCGTCCTCGCCCTGCGGCTCGCCGATGCAGGCATAGAGGTTGTAAATGCCCTGCGCGCGGGAAATGTCCTCGAGCGCGCGGTAAAGGCGCTTGCCGAGGCCCTGATGGCGCGATTCGAGCGAGAGGTAGATCGTCGTCTCCGCGCAGCGGTCGTAGGCTGCGCGGGGGATGAAGGTGTGCGTGTAGGCATAGCCGAGCGCACGGCCGGAGGCGTCCTCGGCAATGAGATAGGGATAGGTTCGCGAAAAATCCGCGATGCGGCGGCGGAATTCCTCGAGAGAGGGCACATCGTATTCAAACGAAATGGCCGTCTGCTCGACATAGGGCGCGTAGATCGCTAGCAGCGCCGGTGCGTCGTCCGGCGTTGCGATGCGGAAACGGAACGTGGGAGTCGGCATAGAGATCACCTTTCAAAGCCATGCACCCAGTCCGAGCGCAGGTAATAAATGAGGTAAATGGTGGAGCTGATGGCCCAGGTGAGGGGATAGGCCCAGTAGATGTAGCCGATCTCGCCGATGAAATGGACCACGAGCATGATGTAGATGATGCGGATGACACACCAGACCGAGAGCATGATCATCATCGGCACGACCGCACGGCCCGCGCCGCGGCAGACGGCGGCGATGGAGTGCGAGAAGGCGAGCAGACAGTAGAAGAGCGACACCGTGCGCGCCTGCTGCACACCGAGGGCGACAACGCCGGGCGTACCGTCGAAGAGCGTGATGAGCTCGCTCGCCCATATGTAGTAGCACAGGCCGATCAGCTCGGCCATGATGACGGCGAGGAGGATGCAGAAGCGCGCGCCGCGCCTGGCACGGTCATACTGCTTGGCGCCGAGGTTCTGCCCGACAAAGGTGGTGCAGGCCATGGTAAAGCTCGTGATGGGCAGGAAAGCAAAGCCCTCGATCTTGCAGTGCGCGCCGTAGGCGGCCATGGCGAGCATACCGAAGGAGTTGATCTGCGACTGGACAATGACGTTGGCAAGGCCGATGACGCAGTTCTGCACGCCGGAGGGAAGACCGTAGCGGATGATCTCGCTGAGCATGGCGCTGTGGAAACGAATGTTGCGCGGCGTGACGGTATAGACCTCGCCTTTTTTGAGCAGGTGAATGAGGCAGAGCGCGCAGCTCGTGCCCTGAGAGATGACGGTCGCCACGGCGGCGGACCACACGCCCCAGCGGAACACGCCGATGAAGAGAATATCGAGCGCGATGTTGATGAGCGAGGAAACGATGAGGTAGTGCAGCGGGCGGCGGCTGTCGCCAAGGGCGTTCAAAATGCTCGTGCACATATTGTAGAGCACCGTTGCCAGCACGCCGAGGAAATAGTAGCGGAAGTATTCGACCGCCTGCGGCATGACCTGCGCGTCGGTATTCATCCAGATGAGAAAGGTCGGCGTGAAGAGTACGCCGATGACCGTCAGCAGCGCGCCGGAGACGATGCCGAAAGCGAGATTCGTATGGATGGCGCGCGAGACATTTTCATAGTCGCACGCACCGAAGTACTTGGAGATGGCGACGCCCGCGCCCATGGACGTACCGATGAAGAGGCTCGTGAGCAGCATGATGAGCGTGCCGGACGAGCTGACGGCGGCGAAGGCGTTCGTGCCGAGGTACTTTCCCACGATGAAAGCGTCGGCCGTGCTGTAAAGCTGCTGAAAGACCTGACTGATGAAGATGGGCAGCGCAAAGCGAAGGATCAGGGAAACTGGGCTCCCCTCGGTCATGTTCTGGACGGTTCGTCTTCCGACAGCGGCAGGCTGTGCCATGGCATCCTCTCTTTCCCGTCCCGGCAGCGGGACGACTGTACACTCTCTGATGCGGCGATGAGCGGTGAAAAAGGAAAAGCGCCGCGGCTGCGGTGCTTTTCCCCAAGCTCTGAAGAAACAGCAGACAAAACTCTACAATATCTTGACAGGCTTATTATATCGATGTGACAAGCGAAAGTCAACCGTTGCCGATCACATCGCGAGCTGTAAAAGTACGGGTGTGATGTATGCCTCGATGAGCGCGGCAAGGGCAAGCAGCGGTACGACGGCAAAGAGAAAAACGCGCAGGCAGTCCTGAAGGCGCGGCCAGAGGGGGACGGCCTCTTTTTTGCGGCGGAGACGGTCGGTTCCCGTGCGGCAGATGAGAAGCCCCAGCGTGCAGGCGAGGATGAGCGCCGTGAGCTCAAAGACGCCGTGCGGCAGGATGCCGACAAGGTAAACGCCGAGGCCGTAGCCCTGCATCAGATACAGCGCGGCAAACGCGCCGAGCAAAAGCGCATTCGTGCCGATCGCAAGCGCGCTGAGCGGCACAAAGGGGATGAGCCCGTAGAGCATGGAAAGAAGCGCCGCCGTGACGTTGTTGAAAAAGAGCGTCGCGAGCAGCTCCGTCTGCGGCACATCGTCCGTGAGGCCAAGCTGCTCAAGCTGCGCGGTGAAGCGCTCGAGCACACCCTGTGCAAGCGCCGGGCGGAGCATTGACACGGCAAAGCCCAGCAGCACCAGCACGCCGAACGCGGCGGCGGTGTTTACAAATTCGTGCTTGAGCAGGCCGCGCGAGAGCGTGGGGCAGCAGCGGTCGATCATGAAAGCTTGGCGATACCGGCCTTGACGCGCGCGATCGTCTCCTCGCGGCCGAGGATGCGGCAGATCTCCACCGCGCCGCCGGGCGTGACGAGCTTGCCCGCCACGGCAATGCGCAGCGGCCACATGAGCGTCGCGTTCTTCACGCCGAGCTCCTCGGCGAAGGAAACGAGCATATCGTGGATCGCGTCGTTCGTCCACTCGGGAAGCTCCTCGAGCTTGGGAAGGACCTTTGTGAGCATGTCGAGTGAGACCTCGGCATTGGTCTTGGACTTCTTGTTCGTGTAGAACTCAACGCCGTAATCGGGAAGAGCATCGAAGAAGTCGACCTTTTCGGGAATGTCGGTGAGCTTTTCGCAGCGGGCCTGAAGGAGAGCTGCGATCTCGGAAGCGGAATACGCCGGATTCTTCACACTCTGACGAATGTAAGGCTCAGCAACTTTACAGAACTCCTCCGGCGGGAGGTTGCGCAGGTAGTTGGCGTTGAAATAGGTGAGCTTTTCAATGTCGAAGATGGCGGGGGACTTGGAGATGCCGCCGATGTCGAAAGCGTCCACGAGCTCGTCGAGCGTGAAGAACTCCTGCTCGCTCTGCTCGCCGCGCGGCGACCAGCCGAGAAGGGCAACATAGTTGAGGATGGCATTCGTCAGGTAGCCCTGCGCCTTGAGATCCTCATAGCTCGGGTCGCCGTTGCGCTTGCTCATTTTGTGCTGCGCGTCGCGCATGACGGGGGAGCAGTGCACATAGGTCGGGATCTCCCAGCCAAAGCCCTCGTAGAGGAGGTTGTACTTCGGCGCGGAGGAGAGGTACTCGCTGCCGCGCACAACATGGGTGATGCCCATGAGGTGGTCGTCGATGACGTTGGCGAAGTTGTAGGTCGGCAGACCGTCGCGCTTCAAGAGCACCTGATCGTCGAGCGTCTTATTTTCCACCGTGATGTCGCCAAAGCTTGCATCGTGGAAGGTCGTGGTGCCGTCCTTCGGGATGCGCTGACGGATGACGTAGGGCTCGCCCGCGGCGACGCGCGCCTTGGCCTCTTCGAGCGGCAGGTCGCGGCAGGGATCGTCCGCGCGGTCGAACTCGCCGCTGTCCTCTTCGCTCTCGGCCTTCTCGCAGAAGCAGTAGTAGGCATGGCCGCGCTCGACCAGAAGCTCTGCATACTTGCTGTAGGTGTCGCGGCGCTCGCTCTGGATATACGGGGCGACGGGGCCGCCGACGTCGGGACCTTCGTCGTGGGAAAGGCCGCACTCGGCCATCGTGCGGTAGATGACGTCCGTTGCGCCCTCGACCAAACGGCCCTGGTCGGTATCCTCAATGCGGAGGATGAAGGTGCCGCCGGCGTGGCGGGCGATGAGATAGGTGTAGAGCGCGGTGCGCAGGTTGCCCACGTGCATATAGCCCGTGGGGGAGGGGGCGAAGCGCGTGCGGACCTTGCCGTGCGGGATCTTCGCTTCCATTTCCTCAAAATACTTCATGTCGATGGACATAGGTGACCTCCTGAAGTGAAATCAAAATCAGATATCATATTACATCATATTTTCGCTGAAAAGTCAACGAAAGGCGCGGTGATTTTATGCCTGCCGGTGCGGTGTATATGCGTGCCGCGCCCGTTTTTCCTTGCATTGAGCCGTTGCATTTCCGCGCGCGATATGGTAACATAACAAATTGGGTCGATAGCTGCGCCAAAAGCGGCGCATTGGAGATATATCGAAACAGAAAACAAGAGATCGGAGAATTCAATCATGGAAAACATGGAACAAGCGGCACGCAAAAAAGTGATGCTGTCGGGCATCCAGCCCAGCGGCGATCTGACGCTGGGGTCCTACCTCGGCGCGATCAAGAACTGGTCGAGCCGCGCGGAGGAATTTGACAACTATTATTTCATGGCGGATATGCACTCAATCACTGTCCGTCAGGACCCTGCGGCGCTGCGCCGCCGCACGCTCGAGCAGCTCGCACAGTACATCGCCTGCGGCCTCGATCCAGAGAAGAACACGCTCTTCATCCAGTCCCACGTGCCCCAGCACGCAGAGCTCGGCTGGATCTTAAACTGCTACACGATGTTCGGCGAGCTTTCCCGCATGACGCAGTTTAAGGATAAATCCGCCAAGAACAGCGAGAACATCAACGGCGGCCTCTTCACCTATCCTGCGCTCATGGCGGCGGATATCCTGCTCTACCAGCCCGATTTTGTCCCCGTGGGCGAGGATCAGAAGCAGCATGTCGAGCTTTGCCGCAACATCGTCCAGCGCTTCAACGGCATTTACGGCGACGTCTTCAAGATGCCCGAGCCGTACATCCCCAAGGTCGGCGCGCGCGTGATGAGCCTGAGCGACCCGGCGAGCAAGATGTCCAAGTCCGACAAGGACCCCAACGGCTCCATTTACCTGATGGAAAAGCCTGAGGATATCCGCCGCAAGTTCAAGCGCGCCGTGACCGACAGCGACACGGAGAACTGCGTGCGCTATGACCCCGAGCATAAGCCCGGCGTTGCGAACCTGATGACCATCTACTCCGCCGTGACGGGCAAGAGCTTTGACGAGATCGAGCAGGAGTTTGCCGGTCAGGGCTACGGCGCGTTCAAGCCCGCTGTGGGCGATGCCGTCATCGAGACGCTGCGCCCCATCCGCGAGGAAGCCACGCGCATCCTTGCCGATAAGGCCTATCTTGAATCCGTTTACCGCGCGGGCGCGCAGAAGGCATCCTATGTGGCGGAAAAAACGCTGCGCAAGGTCTACAAGAAGGTCGGCTTCGTGGCGCGATGAAAAGGTGAGAGAGAATGAATGAGATCCCGAAAGAGTTGCTGCTGAGCGTGGGCGCGGCGCTGCTGTGCGCCTTCGTCGTCAGCTTCCTGATGTGCCCGATGGTCAAATCCTTCGCCTACAAGATCGGCGCGATCGACGTGCCGAAGGACAACCGCCGGATGCACAAAAAACCTGTGCCGCGCCTTGGCGGCCTTGCCATCTTCCTTGGCTTTATCGTGAGTATGCTCCTGTTCGTCAAGATCGATCACCAGATGCAGGGTATTCTGCTCGGCGCGTCGATCATCGTCGTGCTGGGCGTGGTGGACGATATGTCCCCGCTGCGGGCGTACTTCAAGTTCTGCGTGCAGATCTTTGCGGCGCTCGTCGCCGTGTTCCACGGCGTCGTCATCCAGACGCTCTCGAACCCCAACGTCTTTGCTGAAAGCCCGTACTGGGATCTCGGCTGGCTGGCCGTTCCCATTACGGTCTTGTGGATCGTTGGCATCACGAACGCCGTCAACCTCATCGACGGGCTTGACGGCCTTGCCTGCGGCGTTTCCACGATCAGCGCCATTTCGATGCTTGTCATCGCGCTTCTGGTATCCGAAGGGGACGTGGCGCTCGTGATGGCCTCGCTCGTGGGCGCGTGCCTCGGCTTTCTGCCCTTCAACAAGAATCCTGCGAAGATGTTCATGGGCGACACGGGCTCTACCTTCCTTGGCTATATTCTCGCGACCATCTCCATCCAGGGCCTCTTTAAGTATTACGCCATCGTGTCGTTCGCGGTGCCGTTTTTGATCCTCGGCCTTCCGATGTTCGACACGCTCTTTGCCATCATTCGCCGCCTTGCCCACGGGCAGAACCCCATGGCGCCGGATCGCGGCCACATCCATCATCGCCTCATCGACATGGGCCTCAACCAGAAGCAGGCGGTCGCGGCGTTGTATGTCATCAGCAGCATTCTGGGCCTTTCCGCCGTGGTGCTCACGTCGAGCGGCGCGATCAAGGCGATGCTCTTTCTGATGGCGCTGGCGGTCGCGGCATTCCTTGCCTCGCGCGTCATCTTCCGCCGCGATATCGACAAGGCATTGCAGGCGGAAAAGGCGGCAGCGAAGAACGCGGAAGCCGCCGCCCCGGCGGAAAACGAGCCGGAAGCGCCGGAAGAAACCAATAACGAGAAAAAAGAGGGAGCATAAATGGAAAAACTGCGCATTATGAGCGTGTTCGGCACACGGCCCGAGGCCATCAAGATGGCGCCGCTCGTCAAGGAACTGGCAAGCCGCGAGGAGATCGAGAGCCTTTGCTGCGTTACCGCGCAGCACCGCGAGATGCTTGATAGCGTCATGGAGGTCTTCGACCTCAAGGCCGACTGCGACCTCGACATTATGACACCGCGCCAGACGCTCTCGACCATCACGAGCAAGTGCCTGCTCGGCATGGACGACGCCATCGAGCAATTAAAGCCCGATATGATCCTGGTCCACGGCGACACGTCGACGACCTTCGCCGGCGCGCTCTCCGCCTTTTACCATAAGGTGCCCGTCGGGCACGTGGAGGCGGGCCTTCGCACCTACGATAAGTACTCGCCCTTCCCGGAGGAAATGAACCGCAAGCTCGTCACGGCCATCGCAGACCTCTATTTCTGCCCGACGAAAAATAACCGCGAGAACCTACTCAAAGAGGGTGTGACCGACGGCCTTTTCATCACGGGAAATACCGTCATTGACGCACTGAAAACAACGGTACGCAAGGAATATCGCTTTACAACAGAAACGCTCAACGAGCTGGACTATTCGAGAAAGGTCGTGCTCGTCACCTGCCACCGCCGCGAGAATTACGGCGAGCCCATGGAGCATATCATGACCGCGCTGCGCGACATCGCCCTCCAAAACGAGGACTGCGAGCTCGTCTATCCCGTGCACCTCAGCCCCGTTGTGCGTGAGAACGCGCAGAAGTTCCTCGCCGGCACGCCGCGCGTGCACCTCATTGACCCGCTGAGCGCGGACGAGATGCACAACCTCATGGCGCGCTGCTACATGGTGATGACCGACAGCGGCGGACTCCAGGAGGAGGCCCCTGCGCTCGGCAAGCCCGTGCTCGTGATGAGAAAAGAAACCGAGCGCCCCGAGGCGGTCGCCGCCGGAACGGTAAAGCTCTGCGGCGTCGAGTACGACGATGTGCTGCGCATGGGCAACGAGCTGCTGCGCAGCAAGGAGGCCTACGACGCGATGGCGCACGCCGTCAACCCCTATGGCGACGGTCACGCCTGCGCGCGCATTGCCGACGCGATCCTCTGGCACTTTGGCCGGAAGGCGGAGCGTCCCGCCGACTTTAACGCCTGATCGGACAAAAAGAAAGGGAGTGGAGCAGGATGAGAAAGTGGAGAGTGACGCCCATCGGCGCTGCCTTCGTCGCGCTCGTTTTGCTCGTGCTCCTCTTTGTGCTGCGCGGCGCGCTGCACCATCCCACCCGCGTGGTGCTGCCGCAGGAAACATCAAGCACCGAGGACGACGGCCTATCGCTCGACGATAACAGCGCGGGCCGCGTGACGGTGCGGCCGGACACGGTGCAAAGCGCCGTTGCAACGCTTGCGCGCCCCGCGTGCTACACACGCTCGATCACCATTGAGCGCTACTATACGGGCGGCAGCGGCGTGGATCGCAGCACTGTTTCTGTAGACGGCGCGTGGACGCGCACGGACACCGAAGAAGCGAGCGGCGAGCTGAGCCATACCGTGACAAACGGCGAAAAGACATGGCTGTGGTATGGAAGCGGCAAGGAATACTTTGAAAGCGCCGCCTCTTTCACCGCCGACGAGGAGCAGGGCATCCCGACCTATGAAAACATCCTGCGGCTCGACGAAAAGCGCATCGCCTCCGCCGATTACCGCCTGCTCGACACGGTGGATTGCATCTATGTGGAAACCGTCGCCGATGCGCTCGGCTATGTCGAGCGCTACTGGGTCAGCGTGAGCGACGGGCTTCTCTGCGCGGCGGAAAAGCTCAACGGCGACGAGGTCGTTTACCGCATGGCCGGTATGACGGTCGACACCGCCGCGCCCGGCGCGGATGCGTTCACGCTCCCGGACGGGACAAAGCTGCACACAGTCGGATAAAAACGCCTCAAAAAAACGATAAAAGGCCGTTCGGAAATTTCCTCCGAACGGCCTTTTTGCCTACTACAGAATGAGCAGAAGCCCCAGCGCGATGAGCAGCTCATCGTCCGCCTTTTCTTCAAAGAGAAAAAAGAGGATGAGCAGCAGCAAAAGATCTGATTTGTCCACGCCCTTGAGCGGGAGCTTGTCG
>URCK01000051.1 GCA_900546295.1 uncultured Eubacteriales bacterium
GGCTGCACCCACTGGTGCCAGCGAAACGCGTCATAATCGGTCTCGCTGTCGATGCGCCCTTTCCAGCTGTCCATCGCGCTGACATAATGATCCAAAAGCATATCTGATCGCACTCCTTTACCGTATTTGCAATGGTTTTCTGATTATTCATCCAGCTTGAGAACGGCAAGGAAGGCCTCCGTCGGCACCTGCACGGTGCCGAGCGAGCGCATCTTCTTCTTGCCCTCCTTCTGCTTTTCCAGCAGCTTTTTCTTTCGGCTGATATCGCCGCCGTAGCACTTGGCGAGAACGTCCTTGCGCATGGCCTTGACGGTCTCGCGCGCGATGATGCGCCCGCCAATGGCCGCCTGAATGGGGATCTCAAAGAGCTGGCGGGGGATATTGTCCTTGAGCTTTTCGCACAGCTTTCTCGCGCGGGCGTAGGCCTTGTCGCGGTGGGCAATGAACGACAGCGCATCCACCTGATCGCCGTTGAGCAGGATGTCGACCTTGACAAGGTCGCTCGGGCGGTAGCCGGAGAGCTCATAGTCGAGCGAGGCGTAGCCCTTGGTGTTGGCCTTGAGCGTATCGAAGAAATCGTAGATGATCTCGTTGAGCGGCATCTCGTAGTGCATCTCGACAAGGTAGGTATCGAGATACTGCATATCCTTGAATTCGCCGCGCCGGTCCTGACACATCGGCATGATGTTGCCGACGTAGTCGGGCGGCGTGACGATCGTTACCTTGACGTAAGGCTCCTCGGCGCGCTCGATGTGCGCGGGGTCGGGGTAGTTGTGCGGGTTGTCGACGCGCAGCATCGTGCCGTCGGTCTTGTAGACCTCGTAGATGACGCTCGGGAGCGTGGTGACAAGGTCGAGGTCAAATTCGCGCTCCAATCTCTCCTGAATGACCTCCATGTGCAGCATTCCGAGGAAGCCGCAACGAAAGCCGAAGCCCAGCGCCACGGAGGATTCCGGTTCAAAGGTCAGCGAGGCGTCGTTGAGCTGGAGCTTTTCCAGCGCGTCGCGCAGGTCGGGATACTTGCTGCCGTCCTCGGTGTAAATGCCGCAGTAGACCATCGATCTCACCTTGCGGTAGCCGGGCAGCGGCTCGGCCGCGGGATTCTCCGCGCCCGTCACTGTGTCGCCGATCTGCGTCTCGTGCACGTCCTTGATGCTCGCGGTGAAGTAGCCGACCTCGCCCGCCTCGAGCTGCTTGGCAGGCTCTAAGCCCAGCGGGCGCATCAGGCCGCACTCGAGCACCTTGAACGTCGCGCCCGTGGCCATCATCTTGACCTCCATGCCGGGCTTCAAGGTGCCCTGCTTCAGGCGCATGTAGACGATGACGCCGCGGTAAGCGTCGTAATAGCTGTCGAAGATCAGCGCCTGAAGCGGCGCGTTCGGGTCGCCCTGCGGGCAGGGGAGGTGCTGCACGATGTCCTCGAGCACGGCCTCGATGTTGATGCCCTGCTTGGCGGAAATTTCGGGCGCGTCCTCCGCGGGGATCGCCAGAATGTCCTCGATCTCCTGCTTGACGCGCTTGGGGTCGGCGGCGGGCAGGTCGATCTTGTTGAGCACGGGGCGGATCTCAAGGTCGTGCTCCATCGCGAGATACGTGTTTGCGAGCGTCTGCGCCTCGATGCCCTGCGAGGCATCGACGACGAGCAGCGCGCCCTCACACGCCGCGAGCGAGCGCGAGACCTCGTAGTTGAAGTCAACGTGGCCCGGCGTGTCGATGAGGTTGAGGGTGTAGACCTCGCCGTCGGCGGCGGTATAGTCGAAGGTGACGGCGCGCGCCTTGATGGTGATACCGCGCTCGCGCTCTAAGTCCATGTTGTCGAGGATCTGGTCCTCCATCTCGCGCGCAGAAACAGCGTTGCACTTTTCAAGCAGCCGGTCCGCCAGCGTCGACTTGCCGTGGTCGATGTGTGCGATGATACTAAAATTTCGGATATTCTTTTCGTTCATAGTCTTATCTTCCTTATTTCCTGCCGAGCAGGGAATTGGTTTTTTCCTCCGTGCTGTGTAAAACCTGCGTCACGCTCTGCATGAGTCCGGGGTAGAGCGCGGCGAGCGCCTCATCCTCCATAGAGGCGAAGGCCTCGTCCTTCTCGCCGAGCCGCGCGAGCGAGGAAGCGTAGGCAATGTAGTCTGCGCGCATCTGCGCATCCACCGCGCCGGACTGGTAGGCCGTCGCGTCCAGACCGAAGTAGCCCTCCTTGCCGCCGCTGGCGCGGTGCAGCGCGCGGTAGAGCTGGTAGAAGGCTCCGCCGAGATAGCCGCCCGCCGAGGTGATGAGCGTGCGGTCGTTCGTCTTGCCCAGCAGCTCAAAGAGAACGCCCGCGGTGTTCACGAGCATCTTTTTTTGCAGCGTGGCGGCGATGCTGCCGCGCAGCGTGCCCTTTTCGTCGCTCGAATCGTAGAGCGCCGAAGCGTCGATCATGCCGCCGTCGCGGTCGAGCGTGCGCCCGAGCAGATAGTCCGCCGAAACATGATAGTAGTCGCAGGCCTTTTTCACAAAGGCAAGGCCCGGCTCGCGGATGCCGTTTTCATAGTGGGACAGCAGCGCCTGCGAAATGCCGAGCTCTTTGGCAGCCTTGCGCTGGGAGATGCCCTTTTCCTGCCGCAGCAGGGCAAGGGTGCGGGAAAAGTCAGCATTCATGGCAATAACCTCGTCATTTAAAATACGGTAGGTTATAGTATAGTCCATTGATTACGGCTTGTAAATTAAAAAATGCGCAAATGCGCAAAAAAAAGCGGGGCACAGCGGTCTCTGCCGCCATGCCCCAAAGAGGAGAAACAAAGAAGCCTTCAGATCAGCGCGCTGATGAGCCAGACGAGCGCGATACCGCCCGCGCCGACGCTGCACCACAGCGCGGGCGCGCCGCGATGAAGAAGGTCGCGCGCTCGCGGACGCGGTCCGCCGCAGCTGCGCGCCACGCGGCAGGCCTCATCCACCAGCTTCTGCGCCGTCACGCCGCTGCGCGCCGCAATGTCGCTGCGCACGATGAAGATCGCCTGCTCAAATAATTCCGTATCGGGCGAATCGACCACAATGACCCGCCTTGATGTCCCCCTGACCACTTGACGCACCTCCCGCGGAAAAATGTTCTAAGGCAAGTATGCCCCGCGCGCGGCGCGCTATACCGCCGGTACCGGGATTTTTCGCCGCGGCATCACACCTTCTCAGCGGGCGAGGCATCCTCCGGGATGTAGAGCGCCAGCACAAGCGCGTCGTCCGTTTCCCCGCGGCGGCCGATGCTCTCGGCAAGGATCGCCGAGACGAGCAGCTGCGGATTTTCGCCCTCCCAGCCCGCGAGCAGGTTTTGCAGCCACTCGTCGTCCTCTCTGTCGGCCACGCCGTCCGACACCATCACGAGGAAGCTCCCCGGCGAGAGGCGAAGATGCGTCGCCTCGGGCGGCGGCGCGCCCTCCTGCACACCCGCGGGCAGGCACGAGCAGGTCACGCGGCGCACGCTGCCGCCGCGCTTTAGGTAGCTTGGCGCCGCGCCGTACTTGTAGAGCTCGCCCTCGAGCGTGCCGAGCGAGAGGAGCAAAAGGTCCACGGTCGTAAAGCTGTCGGTCGACTCGGCGCGAAGAGAGAGCGCGCTGTTGAGCGTCTTGAGCGCGGGCGGCGCGTCGATACCCGCGCGCAGGAAGCGCTCCAAAAGCCGCACCGCCATGGCGGATTCGCGCTGCGCCGCCTCGCCGCAGCCCATGCCGTCGGAAAGCAGCAGGCAGAGCGTACCGTCTTCCAGCTCAAACTGGCGCGCGCTGTCGCCGCTGACGCGCTCGCCGCGCTTGGGCCGCAGGGCGAGGCCGAGCTGATAGGGATGCATCGCCGAGGCGGGCGCGGCGGGGGAGAGCGCTCCGTCCGCCGCACTTTGCAGCAGCTCGGATAGCTGGGCGTACTGCGAGGCCGCCCGCGCGTGATCCTCGGCGAGGCGCAGACGGTACTGCCGCCGCAGAAGATAGGCGCGCACCTCCTCGTTCACGGCGGAAAGAAAACTTGGAAAGCGGATGCAGCGGTCGGCAAAGTAGGACGGGAAATCCTCCCCGCGTCCCTGTCCGCGCCGCAGGAGCGCGGCGGTCGCGTCGTTGAGGGCCGTGTAGGTGCGCTGATACTCCTTTTCCCAGCAGAAATCGCACAGCGCGCAGCCGCGGCAGACCTTTTCCGCCGCGCGGTCAAAGATGGCGGCGGGATTTTCCTCCGTCTGCTTCGGCGGGCGGGCGACGCTGTCATAAAGCTCGCGCAGCGCGGCGGCGGACTCGGTGAGCGTTCTGCGCAGCGCCGTGTCGGACTGCTCGCGCTCTGCCGTATCCAGCCGCCGGCCGCGAAAATACCTGCGCGGGATGAGCAGGAAGAGAAGCGTCGCGGCCAGCGCCTCGTAGAGCAGCACCAGTCCCGCCGGCGCGCTCATCGGCAGGGCGAAGCACAAAATGCTCAAAAGAAACCACAGTGCCGAGCCGACGCGGTTGCCCCGGCCCGTCACGCTCACAAGGATCGCCGCGAACGCATACGCCGCCGCGTGGACAAAGCCGCCGTCGCCTGCCGTCAGGTCCATCGAAAGGCCGATGCACACCGCCGCCGGGACGGACACCGCGCCGCTGCGCTCAAAGGCGCACAGCAGCACCGCAAGCAGCGAAAGGATGCGCCCGGGAGCGAAGCCGTTCGCCGTTTCATACGAGGCGGCGGACATCAGCACGCCCAGCAGGATGAGGAGCGGGGCGAAGGGCTGTTCCTTCTCTTCCGGCGCGAGCAGCGCGCGGGCGCTCATCGTCCCAAGCGAGGCGAGCAGCAGCGCGATGAGGCAGTTCGCCGCCTCGCCCACGCCGTCGCGCAGGACGTAGACGAATTCGACCGAGAACATCATTCCCGCCGTCAAAAGCGGCAAAAATGCGCGCTTTTGGTAGACCTTGAGGTCAAAAAAGGCGTTGTTCGCCGTGAAGATGAGCACCGCCGCGGCAAAGGTGCGCAGCGCGTGGGTAAAGGGCAGGAAGAGAAAAGCCCCCACTGACGCGCCCACAAGCGCACTCAGTCCCCGCACGCCCGCTCCGGAGGCCGCCGTCATCCCCAGCGCGAGCGGCGCATAGCCGCCGAACACCTGCGCGCCGGAGAGTGCGCCGGCGAGCGCAAAGCGCAGCGCGCAGTCCACGATCTTCCCCGACCATTCCTTGCTTTTCAGCAGCTCGATCCCCTTCACAGCCTGTCCCCTCCCGTTTTGTTGTGAGGGTTATTGTAAACGACCGCGCGGGAAAAGGCTGTCGGGAAATGAGGGCGCAAAAAAAGAACGTCCCTATGCAAAGGAACGTTCTTTTTCTTCACAGTTTGACGATGCGCTTCGCCTCTTCGGCGTTATGCGCGATCATGTCGTGCAGCTCCTGCGTGGAGGAAAAGCGGCGCTCGGGGCGAAGATAGTCGCAGAAGTCGAGCCGCAGCACCTTTCCGTAAAGGTCGCCCTCGTAATCCACAAGATAGGTCTCGACCGTCACGCTGTTCTTCTCGCTCACCGTCGGGCGTACGCCGACGTTCGTCACGCCCACGCGCGTTTCGCCGCCGGGAAGGTGGGCGCGCGTCGCGTACACGCCGCGCTTCGGCACGAGCAGGTGCTCCTCGGGGATGAGGTTCGCCGTCGGGAACAGGCGCTTTTTGCCGATGCCGTCGCCATGGCGCACCGTCCCCTCCATCGAGAAGGGATGGCCGAGAAAGGCCGCCGCACGCGCGGCGTCGCCTTCTTCCAAAAGCGCGCGGATATGGCTCGAGGAAACGGTCACGCCGTCTAATTCCACGCGCGGGATCACGTCGCAGCCGAGGCCGTGGGCGGCGCAGTAGGCCCTGAGCTTTTCCACATCCCCCTCGTTCTTGTGGCCGAAGCGGTAGTCATGCCCCGCCACAAGATGCACCGCGTGATACTTTCCCACAAGCAGCTCCGAGAGGAAATTCTCCCACGGCATGGTCATCATGTTTCTGTCAAACGGCTCGACAAAGACATCCTGCACGCCGTACTGCCCGCGGATGATCTCCGCGCGCTGCCCGCTCGTCGTCAGAAGCGGCACGCTCTGCCCGGTGACAAATTCGCGCGGCGAGCGGTCGAAGGTGAAGGCCGCCGAGCGGCAGTTTTTCTCCTGCGCGCGGCGCACCGCCATTTTGAGCAGTTCGCCGTGGCCGATATGCACCCCGTCAAAAAAGCCGAGGGCGATCACTGTGGATTCATTCATGGTTTTGCTTTCCTTTTGTGTCAGCGTCATACGCTGAAAAAATTTCGTTTCGAGGTGAGAAGCCCGTCTCTCGCCTCCGAAAGGGCGAGGAAATCCCCCTTCTGCCCGTAGACGCGGTAGATCCCGTCCGCAAGGCGCACGCGCAGGGGATTGCCGCAAAGGCATTTTTTCTCCAGCGCGGCGTTTGGAATGGTGAAGGCGGGATAGGCGCGAAACTGGCTGTCGAGCGGGCGGAGCAGCGCTTCTCCCTCGCGCGCCGCGTCCTCGATCGTCACCGCCTCGTCGATGCGAAAGCCCGAGGCCTCCGTGCGCCGCAGCGCCGCCATGCAGCCGCCGCAGCCGAGCGCCTGCCCGAGGTCGTGGCAGAGCGTGCGGATATACGTTCCCTTCGAGCATTCGACGCGCAGGGCGTAGCGTCCGCCGCCCATGTTCTCCGTCAGCGCAAGGTCATAGATCGTGATGCGCCGCGGCTTGCGAGCGACCTCCTTGCCCTGGCGGGCAAGGTCGTAGAGCTTTTGACCATTCACCTTGATGGCGGAGTACATCGGCGGGATCTGCTCGATCTCGCCGAGAAAGCGCGGCAGCGCCGCGGCAACGTCATCCGCCGTGACGGTCACAGCGCGCTCTTCGAGCGTTTCGCCGCTCGTATCCTGCGTGTCGGTCACTCTTCCCAGCAGCAGGACGGCCTCGTAGACCTTCCTGCCGTTTTCGGCAAAGGAGACGGCCTTGGTCGCCTGCCCGACAAAGACGGGCAGCACGCCCGTCGCCATGGGGTCGAGCGTTCCGGCGTGGCCGACGCGCTTTTCATGCAGGATGCCCCGGAGCTTGGCGCACACGTCCATGCTCGTCCAGCCTGCGGGTTTGTCGATGATAATGATTCCGTTGGGCATAAATTCTCCTTTGCGCCAAGTCTTCGGCGCTTTTGCGCCGTCCAAGCGTTTTGCCGCAAGGCAAAACCTTGCCGCAGGGCGGATTCACTCCGCCCGAGGATGTTCCATCAGGGCTCCCGCGCGGTCATCGACCGCGTTGGGGTATTCTTATGCCTGCGTCTGCTCCTCGCGCACCGCTTCGGCGATGGCGTTCAGGATCTGTGCGCGCGCGGTCTCATAGTCCGCGTGCTCGATGAGGCAGCCGGAGGCTGCGCGGTGTCCGCCGCCGCCGAGCTTGGAGCAGGCGAGCGTCGCGTTCACGCGCGCGCCCGTGCGCATACTGACCTTCCACGCGCCGTCCTTCGTTTCCTTCATCGTCACGGCGCAGTCCGTGCCCTCGACCATGCCGCCGAGGGCGGCGAGGTCTTCCATGTCGGCCTCCGTGAGCGCCATGCGCTTTTGCAGGGACTGCGGCACAGCGACGATAACAACGCGGTCTTCGTCGTAGAATTCCATCGTGCGCAGAAGCTCTCCTTCAAGCGCGAGGCGCTTTTTGCTCTTCGTGCGGAAGTGGAGCTTGTTGACGGCGCGATAGTCGATGCCCGTCTCCATCAGCGCCGCGGCCACGCGGTGCGTGTTCGCCGTGACATTGGAGTAGACAAAGCAGCCCGTGTCGGTCGAAACGGCGACATAGAGCGGCAGGGCGACCTCTTCCGTCAGCTGCCCCAGCTCCTGCGCAAGCGCGCAGAGAATTTCGCCGCAAGCGGCGCACTCGGGGTGCACGCAGCTCTCGGCCGCGTAGTGCTCGTAGCTCGGGTGATGGTCGATGGCGAGATCGACGCGCGTTTTGAACATCTCGGCGTTGTCCGGAAAGAGGCTCAGCGCCGCAAGGTCGACGGAAACGACCGTCTCATAGTCAAAATCGTCCGCGACCCAGTACCCCTCAACATAGGGGGCAAAATGCTCGGTCGCCTCGCAGTTGTAGAGAACGCCCGCGTGCTTTCCCATCGCCCGCAGCATGGCGCACAGCGCAGCCGCGCAGCCGAGGGTGTCGCCGTCGGGGCGGCGGTGGGTGAGGATGAGGTACTTATCGTGCGCGCGGAGGTATGCCGCGACTTCGGAAACGGTCATTCCTGCTCGTCCTCCGTTTTCAGCGTTTCGTTTTCGGGGTTCGCGGGCTTCACCACATGCGGATCGCGCAGCATCTCCAGGATGTGCGCGCCGTATTCGATGGAATCGTCCGCGATGAACTGAAGCTCGGGCGTGTAGCGCAGGGACATGTTCGCGCCCAGCTCGCGCCGGAGATAGCCCGCCGCGCTCTTGAGGCCGCGCAGAGCGTCCTTTTCCTGCGTTTTGTCGAGCGTGCTGACGAAGATGCGCGAATAGCGCAGATCGCTCGTCGTATCCACGTGCGTGATGGTCACCATCGCGCCGCTCACGCGCGGGTCCTTGAGCGTGCGCAGAAGCGCGCTCAGCTCGCGCTGGATCTCTTCATTGATGCGTCCAATGCGATTGCTTGCCATTATTGATTCCTCCTTTGAAAAAAAGCAGGGGCGGGCGAACGCCCGCCCCTACCGAAAGGCACATTTTTTGTCTTACTGCTCAATTTGTTCCATGACATAGGCCTCGACGATGTCGCCGACCTTGATGTCGTTGTACTTCTCGAAGCTCAGGCCGCACTCGTAGCCGCTCGCCACTTCCTTGACGGAGTCCTTGAAGCGCTGGAGCGAGGCGAGGTGCCCTTCGTGGACGACGATGCCGTCGCGCACGATACGCACGTCGCACGCGCGCTGGATCTTGCCGTCGGTGACATAGCAGCCGGCGACCGTGCCGACCGAGGAGACCTTGTAGGTCTGGCGAATTTCGGCGTGGCCGATGACGGCCTCGCGGAACTTCGGCGCGAGCATACCCTTCATAGCGGCCTCGATCTCGTCGATCGCATCGTAAATGACGCGGTACATGCGCATGTCGACATGGTTGCGGGTCGCGCTGTCGCGCGCCGCGGCGTCCGGACGAACGTTGAAGCCGACAATGATGGCGTTCGAGGTGGCGGCGAGCATGACATCGCTCTCGTTGATCGCGCCGACCGCGCCGTGGATGACGCGCACGCGGACCTCGTCGTTGGAGATCTTCTCAAGCGACGCCTTGACAGCCTCGACCGAGCCCATGACGTCCGCCTTGACGATGATGTTGAGGTTCTTCATCTCGCCCGCCTGAATCTGGCTGAAGAGATCCTCGAGCGAGACCTTCGTGATGGGGGCGTTTGCCTTGCGCTTTTCCTCTTCCTTGCGCTGCTCGACAAGCTCGCGGGCAAGGCGCTCGTCGGCGACGGCGTTGAAGTGTGCGCCGGCCTCGGGCACTTCGCCAAGGCCCGTGATCTCCACAGGCACGCTGGGGCCCGCGGTGGTGAGCTTCTGACCCTTGTCGCTCATCATCGCGCGCACGCGGCCGACGGCCGTACCGGCAATGATGATATCGCCCTGATGGAGCGTACCGTTCTGCACGAGGAGCGTTGCCACCGGGCCGCGGCCCTTGTCGAGGCGCGCCTCGACCACAGCGCCGGAGGCGGCGCGGTTGGGGTTCGCCTTGAGCTCGGCGACCTCGGCGGTCAGCGCGACCATCTCAAGGAGATTGTCGATGCCCATGCCGGT
This sequence comes from uncultured Eubacteriales bacterium, assembly GCA_900546295.1. Classification (GTDB taxonomy): domain Bacteria; phylum Bacillota; class Clostridia; order Oscillospirales; family Oscillospiraceae; genus Hominicoprocola. The sequence continues at coordinate 9,718 of URCK01000051.1, forward strand.
CTTGGCGGAGATGGGGCAAACGATGGTGTCGCCGCCCCAGTCTTCAGCAACAAGGCCGTACTCAGTGAGCTGCTGCTTGATGCGCTCGGGGTTGGCGTCGGGCTTATCCATCTTGTTGATGGCCACGATGATGGGGATCTCGGCGGCCTTGGCATGGTTGATGGACTCGATGGTCTGCGGCTTGATGCCGTCCTCCGCCGCGACGACGAGGATGGCGATATCCGTGATCATCGCGCCGCGGGCGCGCATGGAGGTGAACGCCTCATGGCCCGGGGTATCGAGGAAGGTGATGGGCTTGCCTTTGATCTGCACCTGATAGGCGCCGATGTGCTGGGTGATGCCGCCGGCCTCGCCGGAGGCGACATGGGCATTGCGGATATAGTCGAGCAGGCTCGTCTTGCCGTGGTCGACGTGACCCATGACGACGACGACCGGCGCGCGCGGCTGGAGCTCGTCGGCGCTGTCCTCGTGATCGTCGATGAGCTTTTCCTCGATCGTGACAACAACTTCCTTTTCGACCTTGCAGCCAAGCTCTTCGGCGACAAAGGAGGCGGTGTCGAAGTCGATCATCTGGGAAAGGGACGCCATCACGCCGTTTTTCATCAGGCACTTGACGACCTCCGCGCCCGTCTTCTTCATGCGGGAAGCCAGCTCGCCGACGGAGATCTCGTCGGGGATTTTGACGGTCAGCGGCGTCTTCTTCGCGATCTCAAGCTGGAGGCGGCGCATCTTCTCGGCCTCTTCCTGCTTGCGCTTGCCGGAGAACGGCTGCTGACGGTTGTTGCGGTTTCTGTTGTTGCGGAACTTTTCCTTGCTGCCGCGCTCCAGGTCGCGGCGGTCGCCCGAGCGCTCGGCCATGTCCTGGAGCTTCTCGTCGTACTTGTCGAGGTTGACGTTCGTCACCTTACGGGTGTCGACGATCTTCTTCTCCGGCACGCGGGTCGTGGGCTTCTGCGTGGCGGTGGACTTGTTCTGCTGCTGGGTCTGGGGAGCGTTCTGCTGGGGCTGGGGCTTATTCTGATTGCCCGCGTGCTGCTGGGCAGGAGCGCTCTTCGCCGCAGCGGGCTGCTGGGCGCTCTGCTTGGGCTCGGGCTTTTTCTGGGGAGCGGCCTCGGCGTAGATCGTCTCGATCTTGACCTGATGCTTCTGCGTCAGGTGCTCGAAGACCAGATTGACTTCCTCTTCCGACAACACCTGCGAAGGCTTCTTGCTCCCGTCTTCATAGGTATTCAGGATAGACTGGATGTCCTTCGACGCCATGCCGAAGTCCTTTGCCATATCGGATACCTTGTTCTTGTTCATTGTAGTAGCCAAATTACTGCACCTCCGTGTGTTGTGATCTCTGCTTACTGTCTTTCTTGACGCTGCCCTTGCCCTTCTTCACGGGGCGGGAATGGGCAAAGCGCCTTGCCGCGCGCTGCTTTTCCGCGGCGCGGTGCGCCTTTTCTCTCTCGGCGCGCGTGCGTCCGTGCTTGACCGCGCCTCTCGGGCGCTTGCTCTCGCTCTTTTCCGCGCTCTTGGCCTTTGCGGCGGGAGCGGGCTGCGGTTCTTCCTGATGCGGCTTTTTCTTGCCGGTGCGCACATTTTTTTCGTGCTGCCTGAGCTCTTTCCTCCGCTCGGCGGCGCGTGCCGCCTTGATCGTCAGGCGCTTGGCCGCCTCGCCGTAGTGCGCTTCGTCACTCTCCGCCAGCTTTTTCGCGACGGCCTCGGCAAAGCCGATGTCCGTCAGCGCGGCCATCGCGCAGGACGTGCGCCCGAGGGCGCGCCCGAGCTCCTCCTTCGCCGCGGGGATCTCGAGACAGATGCACTCGCCCGCGTCGCCGAAGTGCTTGGCGCGGCGGCGGGTGTTGTCCGCCGCGTCCGAGGCGATGAGGATGAGCCTCGCCTGACGAGCCCGTGCGGCCGCGCCGACCGGCTCCTCGCCGATCTCCAGCTTTCCGGCCTTGAGCGCAAGGCCGATGAGATTGAGCAGTTTATCCACCGTTTGCCATCTCCTTTTCCATTTCTTCATAGACGCTCTCGGGGATGGCCGTGTCCAGCGCGCGCTCAAGCGCGCGGGACTTGCGTGCCCGCTTGAGGCACTCGCCGTTCGGGCAGACGTAAGCGCCGCGGCCGGGCTTTTTGCCCGTAAAGTCGAGCGACACCTCGCCCTGCGGCGATTTGACGGCGCGGATGAGCGCGCGTTTGTCCTTCATCTCGCGGCAGCCCACACACTGGCGCTGCGGGATCTTCTTCACTTTCTGCATGAGCCGCCCTCCTCTTCGGCGCGTTCAGCGCCCCGGACTTTTTTGCGCCGCGCACGGCGCAAACGAACTCAAATCGTTTTTCCTGACGACAGGCGCGTCATGAAAAACACTTCTCACCCCGCAAGTGTGCGAGCGCAAGCGAGTGCGCACAGCGGGGTGCAAGCCTTCGCTCCAAAATGCGCTGTGCGCATTTTGGAAGATCACTCTTCCTCTTTGTAGCTCTCGGGCTTGATGTCGATCTTGTAGCCGACAAGGCGCGCGGCAAGGCGCGCGTTCTGGCCCTCCTTGCCGATGGCAAGGGAAAGCTGATCGTCGGGCACGATGACGCGGCAGGCCTTGCCCTCTTCGGCGAGGCGCACGTCGATCACGTCCGCGGGCGCGAGCGCGGCGGCGATGTACTCCGCCGGGTCGTCGCTGTACTTGATGATGTCGATCTTCTCGCCGCGCAGCTCGTCAACGATGCTGTTCACGCGCTGGCCGTGGGGGCCGACGCAGGCGCCGATGGGGTCGACGTTCTCGTCGTTGCTCCACACCGCCATCTTTGTGCGGGAGCCCGCCTCGCGGGCGATGGAGCGGATCTCGACCGTGCCGTCGTAGATCTCGGGCACTTCAAGCTCGAAAAGGCGCTTGACGAGACCCGGGTGCGTGCGGGAGATGACGACCTGCGGGCCGCGGGACTGGCGGCGCACATCGACAAGGTAGACCTTGATGCGCTGGCCCTCCACGAGCGTTTCGCCCTTGACCTGCTCGCCGGCGAGCAGCAGCGCGTCCGTTGCCTCCGTGCCCGTGCCGATGCGCAGGGAAGCATTGCCCGTGCGCGGATCGATGCGCGTGACGACGCCGGTGAGGATCTCGTGCTGCTTGGAGTTGTATTCGTCGTAGACCATGCCGCTCTCGGCCTCGCGCAGACCCTGAATGATGACCTGCTTGCCGTTGCCCGCGGCGATGCGGCCGAACTCGATGTTGTCGACGGGAATGTTGACGATATCGCCGACATTGTACTTGGCGGAGATGGCCTTCGCGTCATCGAGGCTCATCTGCGTGCCGGG
>URCK01000052.1 GCA_900546295.1 uncultured Eubacteriales bacterium
GTTTTCACCATAGATGCTGGGTACCATAATCAATTCCTCCATTCAAGATGAAATATGGGATTTCAATTTATGTGAAGCACGGCGGCGTGGTATCAGCCGCGCCGCAGCAGTGCCTGCCGATCAAATGTCCTTCGTTCTGGAAATGCAGGCGCAGACAATGGAACTGACGCCCTCCAGCACAAATACGATGCCGACCGTCATGCCCATGGCCGCCACGCTGACCCACGGATCCATCAGGCAAATAAAACCGGCAAGCGTCAAAAGAATGCCGACTGCAAGGATCCATCCCCACGCGCGGACACCGAGGGCGCGCAGATCAAACGAGCTGACGCACTGCGACACGCCGGAAAACAGCAGCCACAGCGTGAACAGGAACGGCAGCGACAGCATCGTGAACCACTGGTTGAAAAGCAGAAACAGCGACATGATCACCGTCAGAACACCGTCGAGCAACAGCCAGCCGGAGCCGAGCATCACGCCGCTTGCCGCGGCAAACACCACGATCTCCGCAACGCCGGACAGCAACAGGAATATACCAAGCAGCAGCCCTGCCGAGAGCAGCGCCACGTCCTGATTGCACAAACAATAGATGCCCGCGGCGATCAGCAACACACCGGCTGCAACATTCAGGATACGCATGGACTTTGTACTCATAAAGCCATCTTCTTTCTTTTTCCTCTTTCTGCTGTATAGTTTAGCTTTTTCTGCGGTAAAGACAATACGCCGCCGGTACAAGAAAAGAAATAGAGCTTGTGCCAAAAGCACAAGCATAAAGAAGGAAGTATAGGTAGATTCGTTTTGCTATATGGGCGGCTTTTTATCTTGGCGTCTTAGCCGCTGTGCTTTTTTGACAGCAATATCTCCGGATGGCACACAAGGCCATCCGGGGATATTTTTCAGGTATGTATCAGGAATTTCCACGGAATGATTACTTGGTGACGACCAGCTTGTTGTCCTCCACGGCCAGCTTTGCGGTGTCGCCGGTCTTGAGGGTGCCGTCCAGCATCTTCTCGGCCACAGCGTCCTCCACCTTGCTCTGGATACGACAAGGTAAACGCCATTCTCGCCCGCGAGTCCGCGTTGGAAAAACAGCTGACCGAAGAGGGCGGTGAAAGCACAGAGCAAAAGTGAGGGAGGACAGAGCCGTCCTCCCTCATTTTCTCTATTTTTGCGCAATGCGGCATTCCCTGCCGCAGAATCTGCGCGCTTTTGTTGAGATGCCTCTCCGGCGCATCAAGCCCTTATACGTGCAAGACTCTATGTTGCTTTACAGCCGGAAGTGCTTCTTAAGTTCTTGGTTTTCCCCCAGCACCAGCAGCGTCATATCAGCGTCCAGCACCGTTTCGGGCGAGATGTTCATGTCGGTTTTGTTCTCCCGCTTCACACCGAGGATGTTGACGCCGTATTTTCTGCGGATGCCCAGCTCGCCGATGCTGCGGCCCTGCCAATCCTCCGGCACGGCAACCTCGATAATGGCGTGCTGCTCGTCCAGCTCAATGTAGCTGAAAATATGGTTGGCGGTATAGCGGATGGCCGCCCACTTCGCCAGCTGCTTTTCCGGGTAGGCGACCGCGTCCGCGCCGTTGCGCAGCAGAAATTTCGCCTGCACATCCCGCTCAGCGCGGGACACTACATACTTTGCCCCCAGTTCCTTGAGCAGCGATGTTGTCTCCAGCGAATTCTGAAAATTCCCGCTGATGGTGACATAGCAGACATCGTAGTTGCTCACACCCAATGAGCGAAGGAAGTCCACACGGGTGCTGTCGCCGATCTGCGCGTTGGTGACAAAGGGCATGCACTCGTTGACGCGCTCCTCGTCTTTGTCCACTGCCATCACCTGATGGCCCAGCTCATTGAGCTGCATGGCAAGATGCCGCCCGAAGCGGCCCAGTCCGATCAATAATACCGTTTTCATTGTGCGCTCCTTTCAGCCTACGGTAATTTTCTCCTGCGGATAGCGGGCATAGGTCAGGTCATGCCCGGAGAATGCGGCGTAGATCAAGGTCAATCCGCCGACGCGCCCGAAATACATCAGCAGGATGAGAATGCTCTGCGACAGGACTCCCAGCTGCGGTGTCAGCCCCACCGTCAGGCCCACCGTACCGGCGGCGGACGCTGTTTCATAGAGACAGGCACCGAGGGGAAGCTCCTCCGCTGTGCTGATGACCGCCGCCCCCGCAAAGGTCAGCCCCAGATACAGCAGCAGAATGGCGGCGGCGTTGCGGACAGTGGATGTCTCCAATCTGCGGCGGAAGAGCTGCGGATCCTCCCGCCTGTGGAAGGCGGCAATGGCGTTGGCAATGAGAACTGCCAGCGTCGTGACCTTCATGCCGCCCGCCGTGGAGCCGGGTGCTCCGCCGGTGAGCATCAGCAAAATGGTGACCGCCTGAGAGGCATCCGTCATCTCCGTCAGATCCACTGTGTTATAGCCGGCCGTCCGCGGCGTGACCGACTGAAAAAGGGAGGCCAATATCCGCTCTCCTATCGGCAGGTCCGCAAAATCCGTCAGGAAAAAGAGGACTGCCGGGAGCGCGATCAACAGGGCCGTGGCACTCAGAATGACCTTGCTCTGCATCCGGTAACGCCGCAGGTGCAGACCGTGCGTACAGACATCGTCCCACGTTAGAAAGCCGATGCCACCTACGATGATCAGCAGCATGATAACGATGTTGACCAGCGGGTCTGCGGCATAGGCCGTCAGCGAGGGATAGAGGGCGTCCGCCCGCCCCAGAATATCGAAACCCGCATTGCAGAAGGCGGAAACGGAATGGAAAACGGACATCCATACGCCCCGCAGCCCATAATCCCGGCAGAATGCTGGTAGCAGCGCCAACGCGCCCAGCAGCTCGACGATCAGGGTCCCTCTCAGGATAAACCGCGTCAGGCGCACGATGCCGCCCACCGCAGGAGCGGAGATGGCGTCCTGCATGGCGCTGCGCTCCTTGAGCGAGATGTTCCGCCCGGCGAGCATCAGGAACGTCACCGCGCCGGTGATCACGCCCAGCCCGCCAATCTGGATCAGCAGCAAAATCACCGTCTGACCAAAGGCAGACCAGTAGCTGCCGGTATCCTGCACCACCAGCCCCGTCACGCAGACAGCGGAGGTGGAGGTGAACAGTGCCTCATGAAACGGCGTCCAGACCCGCTGTACTGTGGCGATAGGCAGCATCAGCACCAGCGCCCCCAACAGGATCACGCCAGCAAAGCCGAGGATCATGATTTGAAAAGAAGTCAAATGCCGCTTTAAGCGAAACACAATCTCCGTCACATCACACACCTCCTTGAAACAATGGTACTCTCAATTTTCCGTACAGTATAACACGGCTTTTGCAATGTGTCTGTATGTATCTTGTAAAATTTTCAGGTGTGAAGTCCAGCTTTGCAGCCCAGAGGCGGGCTGCAAAGCTGCGGTTGACAGACTTTGGTGCATAGAATTCTCTGCGTGACCTGTGAATCTCTCCTAAATTTTTAGTGAACTCCACATTTATTGTGGCACACTCAGCCAAAAAAGCAATGCATGGCATTTTGCCTATAAAGCCAATATTGAAACCGATGTGCAATGAAACCAAAAAAGAAACGGCGCAGAAGGTCTGCGCCGCACTGGGCTGAGTCTCAAGTGCCAACGAGGTGCAACACAGGTGCAACAGTTTTGAGCAAAATATGCTCAAAACCTGTTTCAAAGCACTTTCGAACTCATATCCGACTTGATTGGAAGTCGTATCAGAGATGTATCAAATTTGTAAGAAAAAAGGGTAAAAGTGGCCAAAATAAAGGGTCAAATCCGTTTCAGGGCAACAAAAAACCTTGAAGCCATTGAAGCTTCAAGGTTTTTCTCTGGTGCGCGGTACAGGACTCGAACCTGTGACCCCATGCACGTCAAGCATGTGCTCTACCAGCTGAGCTAACCGCGCGAACCGAACAGTGATATACTACTATAACCGCCGCATTTTGTCAACACTTTTTTACAAGAATTCTGTTTTTCTTTTTCGCAAAGGGAGACTATTTACAGCATACGCTAAGCGGGCGGGAATGTAAAGAGGGGAAAATAGCAGAAATTGCCCCGCCTTTTTCAGTCATTTTTCTGCGCGCCCCTTTCTTGTCATTTCTCCTTGTTTTCTATATAATGTCCATATTATGTGTTGAAGAGAATGAGGTGCTTTTTTACGATGGGAACGATCGGTTTTGACAACGATAAATACCTTGCCATGCAGTCTGCGCACATCCGCGAGCGCATCAGCAAGTTTGGCGGCAAGCTGTATCTGGAATTCGGCGGCAAGCTGTTCGACGATTTTCACGCTTCGCGCGTGCTGCCCGGCTTCCAGCCCGACAGCAAGATCCGTATGCTCCAGCAGCTGCGCGACGATGCGGAGATCGTCATCGTGGTCAGCGCGAACGACATTGAGAAGAACAAGGTGCGCGGCGACCTCGGCATCACCTACGATGACGACTGCCTGCGCCTGATCGACGCGTTCCGTTCGCTGGGGCTGTATGTCGGCGGCGTGTGCATCACGCAGTACGCCGCTCAGAGCGCGGCGGACGCCTTCATTAAGCGCCTCAACACGCTGGGCGTGCGCAACTACCGCCACTACCCCATCGCCGGCTACCCCTCCGACGTTGCCCACATCGTCAGCGACGATGGCTTCGGCCGCAACGAATACATCGAGACGACCCATTCGCTCATCGTCATCACCGCCCCCGGCCCCGGCAGCGGCAAGATGGCCACCTGCCTCTCCCAGCTCTACCATGAGCACAAGCACGGCGTGAACGCGGGCTACGCGAAGTTTGAAACCTTCCCCATATGGAACCTGCCGCTCAAGCACCCCGTGAACCTCGCCTACGAGGCCGCGACCGCCGACCTTGACGACGTGAACATGATCGACCCCTTCCACCTCGAGGCTTACGGCGAAACGACCGTCAACTACAACCGCGACGTGGAGATCTTCCCGGTCCTGCGCGCGATCTTCGAGCGCATCTCGGGCGAGTGCCCCTATAAGTCCCCCACGGATATGGGTGTCAACATGGCGGGCAAGTGCATCATCAACGACGAAATCTGCCGCCAGGCCTCTCGCATGGAGATCCTGCGCCGCTACTATGCTACGCAGGTCGACGTGGCGCGCGGCGTATCCGACGTCTGTCAGCTCAGAAAACTTGAACTCGTCATGCAGCAGGCGGACGTAACGCCCGCGCTCTGCCCCGCCGTGGCCGCCGCCAACCAGAAGGCCGAAGAGACCGAGGCGCCCGCCGGCGCGATGCTCCTGCCCGACGGCCGCGTTGTCACGGGTAAGACCTCTTCCCTGCTCGGCGCTTCGGCGGCGCTGCTGCTCAACGCACTCAAGGCCATGGCCGGCATCCGCGGCGATCTTGACCTCATCGCCAATCAGGTCATCGAGCCGATCTCGGCGCTCAAGATCCAGTCCCTCGGCCACCACAACCCGCGCCTGCACTCTGATGAGGTACTCATCGCACTGGCGATCTCGGGGCTGACCAATCCCCTTGCAGAGCTCGCCCGCGAGCAGCTCGGCAGTCTGCGCGGCTGCGATGCGCACTTCTCCGTCATCATCTCGGAGGAGGATATCAAGCTCTACAAGCGCCTCGGCATCCACGTCAGCTGCGAGCCGAAGTATGAATCCAAGCGCCTCTACCATAAATAATATTCGATTTTCAAGGACTCCTACACCATGCAAAATGAAATGAATTCCCTCTACGCCGTCGTCTGCGGCGGCGTGAACATCGACATCGGCGCGCATTCCTTCGCTCCCCTGCGCGGCCGCGACTCCAACCCCGGCCGCGTCGAGCTGAGTCTCGGCGGCGTAGGGCGCAACATCGCGCACAACATGCGCCTGCTCGGCGTGCCGACCTATCTTCTCACCGCCGTGGGCGGCGATTCGCGCGCAAGCCAGGTCGAGCAGAGCTGCCGCGAGCTCGGCATCGACCTCTCGCACGCCCTGCGCGTGCCCGACGGGCGCACCTCGACCTATGTCTTCGTCAGCGACAGCGACGGCGACATGGCGATCGCCGTTTCCGACATGGAGATCTGCGAAAAGCTGACACCGGACTACTTTGCCTCTCAGCTTGATCTGCTCAACGGCGCGGCCGCCGTCGTCATCGACGCAAACCTGCCGCGAGAATCCATCGCATACCTGACCGAGCATTGCTCTGCGCCCATCTTCATCGACCCCGTCTCCACCGTCAAGGCGGAAAAGCTCCGCGGCCTTCTTACCCGCGTGCACACGCTCAAGCCCAACCGCATCGAAGCAGAGCTTCTCTCCGGCGTGAAGATCACGGACGATGAGAGCCTTTACCGGGCGGCGCAGGCCCTCATCGATCAGGGCGTGGGGCGCGTCTTCCTCTCGCTCGGCGAGGGCGGCGTGCTCGCCGTGCAGCCGGGTGAAGTACAGCGCGTGCCCATCTGCAAGGCGGAGATGCGCAACGCCACCGGCGCGGGCGACGCAATGATGGCGTCGCTCGTCTGGTCCTTCCTCGCGGGCAGGACGCTCGCCCAAAGCGCTGCGGCAGGCACAGCAGCCGCCGCCATCGCGGTGGAGAGCGAGGAAACGATCAACCCCGCCATGAGCGCCGAGGCCGTCGAAAGCCGCCTCGCGCACTGAAATGCAAATAAGAAAAGGACCGCTTACGCGGTCCTTTTTCTTATTTTTCGATGAGATAGCTGCCGCTCGCGGCGGCCTCCTTCAAAATGGGAACAAACTCGACGTCGTAGGCCTTCATCGCCTCCGCGACGCTCTCGAGCTGCTCGCTCGTGCAGGCGACGTACACGCGGTCAAAGTTCTTGACGTACTCGCTCATCACGATGCCGCTCCTATCCTCGCTGCCCGCGAGCACGATGTCCGCGTCGATACTGACGGAGAGCTTTCCCTTGTAGCCCGCCTGCTCAAGCGCCGTGTGAATATCGTCAGCAAGCAGCATCAGCGCCTCCTGCTGCGTCATGGTGCGCTCGTCGGTCTTGATGCGGCTCATTCTCCCCTCGCGCGGGTAGTGCATATCCTCGAGCAGCAGCTCGTCAAAGCCCATCTGCGCGCATTCCGTAATGATCTGCGTCACATAGTCGCGCGCGGCCTGCTTTTCGGGCGCGAGCCAGTGGGTGCTGTTCTCGTCGTACCAGACAGTGCCCGTCAGCTGGCAGACGGCGGCGTCCGTCATGTGCTTGTAGGCATAGAAGCTATCGTGCAGCGTGCTGATGCGGCCGATGGTGTAATAGTCAGAGCCTGTGATGCCCGCAATGGCGCTGCGCGTGCCGCTGCCGCCGCTCACCGCGCCGCAGTCGATCGCGCCGCTCACCGCGGAATCGTAATAGAGCTTGCCGCTGTCGTCCTTCAAGCGCACGGCGACGGCGTTCGTCTCTTCATCGAGCGCATCCAGCGCGCTCTGCCAGTCGCCGCCGAGCACATCGTCCCCGAGCGCGACGGCGCGGGTATCCTTGATGACGGGCTTTTCCACGGTGATCTCCAGATCGTCCTTTTTGCCCGTTTCCCCGTTTGCATCGTTCTTGTTCTGTGTCTGCTCCTGCGGCTTTGACCATGGGAATTCAAAGCGGAACGAGCCGTCCGCCTCATATACAATGTAGCGCTGGGCAAACAAAAATCCGCACGCCGCCGCCAGGATCAGCGCCAGCAGCACCGCCAGCACCTTTCTTCCATGCCGGCGGCCGCGATAGCCTGAATAGCCGCGCGTACCGGTCGTTCTTCTTACCATGTCCGCTCCGCCTCCTTTTCCTCGTGCAACAGTTTACCTTCAAAACGGAAAAAAATCAACAAAAACCCGAGGGCTTTTGTTGATTTTCCGCATCTGTATGGTTTAGCCCTTGATGCCGTCCAGCAGCGCGACGCGGCGCGCGTGGCGGCCGCCCTCAAATTCGGTGGAGAGGAAGGTCTCGACCATGGCCGAGGCCAGCTTGGGGCCCGTGAAGCCCGCGCCGATTGCCATCATGTTGGCGTTGTTGTGCTGGCGGCAGAGCTGTGCCTCGAGCGCGTCGGCGCAGTGCGCGCAGCGAATGCCGTTTACCTTGTTCGCCGCGATGGAAATGCCGATGCCCGTCGTGCAAACAACGATGCCGTACTCGCATTCCCCGCTCGCCACGGCGCGCGCGGCAGCCTCGCCGAAGATGGGATAGTCGCAGCTCTCGGTGGAATAGGTGCCGCAGTCCTTGACCTCGTGGCCCAGCCTCTCCAGCTGCTTTTTGATGTCTTCCTTCATGGCGTATCCGCCGTGGTCACAGCCCAGTGCGATCTTCATAGTTTTTCTCCTTTTATCGGTCAGATTTTGTGAAAGACCGGTTTTTTCTTTTCAAACGTACACACATAGTTGAGGTCGCAGCTCTGCAAAAGTTCCTGCGTTTCCCGCGCGCGCATACCGACAAATTCCGGCGTGTGCGCGTCGGTGCCGATGGTGACGATCTCGCCGCCGAGCTCCCGGTAGAGCTTCAGCCACTTCCCGTCCGGCAGCGGCGTGTTGCCGCGGTTCACGTTGCACTCGATGCCGCAGCCGTTTTCGATGAGCGCGCGGAACACCTGCGCGACCTCGTCCTCAAAGCCGTCGAAGGACATGTGCATGCCGTGGTTTTCGTTCATGTAGCGCAGCGGCAGCGTCAGGTGCCCGAGCACGGAGAACTTGCCCCACTTCGCCGTTTGCAGCACGAGACCGAGATAATCCGCGATCTGCTCGCGCGCCTCCTGCTCGGTGCAGCCGGGCATGAAGTAGAGGTCGTTCCAGTCGTACTTTCCCGAGAGCTGATGCTGCGAGCCGATGACAAAGTCCAGCTCGGGCAGTCGCGCGAGCAGTTCTTCTGCATAGGCAAAATCGCGCACCGCCTCGCCGAGCTCGATGCCGCGGCGCACGGTGATCTTCCCCCCGGCCGCGCGGTCGGCGCGCGCAAAGGTCTCCCCGCGCGCGGAAAAATCGTGCTCCCAGTGGGTGTATTCGCATGGGCGGTAGGTATCCGCATGGTCCGTCAGGCATAGTTCCTGAAGGCCCTGCGCGATCCCTGCGCGCACCATGTCCTCCACCGGCGTTTTCGAGTCGAACGAAAGCGCGCAGTGGGTATGATAATCGGATAAATACATCTTTTACCCTTTACAGCTTGAACTTTCCGAAAAAGCCCTTGTGCTCTTCGTAATTCTTCTCGCCCAGCAGCTCGCTGAACTTCCTGAGCGCTTCCTTCTGCTCGCGGTTGAGGTTGCGCGGCGTTTCAATGTTTACGGTGACGTACTGGTCGCCGCGTGAGCGGCCGTTGAGCCCGGGAATGCCCTTGCCCTTCAAGCGAAAGGTCGTGCCGCTCTGCGTGCCCTCGGGGATGGTGTACTTCACCTTGCCGTCGATCGTCGGGATCTCCAGCTCCGCGCCGAGCGCCGCCTGCGTAAAGGTGATGGGCGCCTCGCAGAGGACGCTCGTCCCCTCGCGGCGGAAGATCTCGTGCGGGCGCACGGAAACGACGATCAGAAGATCGCCCGCGGGGCCGCCGTTCCTGCCCGCGTTGCCCTGGCCGCGCAGGGAAATGGTCTGTCCGTTGTCGATGCCCGCAGGGATCGTGACCTTGATGGTCTTGCGGCGGCGCACCATGCTCTTGCCGCCGCAGGTGGGGCAGGGCTGGTGGATGATCTTGCCGCGTCCGCCGCAGCGCTGGCACGGCGCGGAGGTGGACATATAGCCCAGCGGCGTCTGGCGGCGCTGCTGGATCACGCCGCTGCCGCGGCAGTCGGGGCAGACCTCGGCGGTCGTGCCCTTGGCGCAGCCCGAGCCGCGGCAGTCGGGACACTGCTCCACGCGGTCGATGCTGACCTCTTTTTCGCAGCCGAAGGCCGCCTCTTCAAAGCTGATGTTCACGCTCGTGCGCAGGCTCTCGCCGCGCGTGGGCGCGTTGGGGTTGGCGCGCACGCCGCCGCCGAAGCCCCCGCCGAAAAAGCTGCCGAAGATATCGCCAAGGTCGCCAAAGTCGAATCCGCCGGCGCCGTAAGCGCCGCCGCCCGCGCCCGCTCCGTAGTTCGGGTCCACGCCCGCAAAGCCGAACTGGTCGTAGCGCGCCTTCTTCTCCGGGTCGCTCAAAACCTCGTTCGCCTCGTTGATCTCCTTGAACTTCTCTTCCGCTTCCTTATCGCCGGGGTTCATGTCGGGGTGATACTTGCGCGCAAGCTTTTTGTATGCCTTTTTGATCTCTTCCTCCGAAGCGCCCTTGGAAATGCCGAGCACCTCGTAATAATCGCGTTTCTCCGCCATAGACAAAACTCCCTTGAAACGCCACGATCGGGGGCAGTTAAAAAACTGTCCCCGTTGTGGCCGGTCTTTTTATTTTACTTCTTGTTCTCGTCGTCGTCAACGACCTTGTAGTCCGCGTCGTAGTACTGCTGACCATCGGGGCCGGTCTGCGCGCCGCCGTTTGCGCCGCCCATGTCGGGGCCTGCGCCCTGCGCGCCCTGCGGATTGGCCTGCTGATAGAGCTTCTCGCTCATCTGGTAGAACATCTGCGTGAGCTCTTCGGTGGCAGCCTTGATGGCGTCGGTATCGTCGCCCTTGAGCGCTTCCTTGAGCTTGTCAACGCCCGCCTGGACCTTTGCCTTCTCGTCGGCAGGGATCTTGTCGCCCACCTCGCCGAGGGTCTTCTCGCTCTGGTAGACCATCTGGTCGGCCTGGTTGCGAACCTCGACCTTCTCCTTGAGCTTGGCGTCCTCGGCAGCGTACTGCTCGGCGTCCTTGACGGCCTTCTCGATGTCTTCCTTGCTCATGTTGGAAGAGGAGGTGATGGTGATGTGCTGCTCGGTGCCGGTGCCGAGATCCTTCGCGCTGACGTTCACGATGCCGTTGGCGTCGATATCGAAGGTGACCTCGATCTGAGGCACGCCGCGGCGGGCCGGAGCGATGCCGTCGAGGTGGAAGCGGCCGAGGCTCTTGTTGGCAGCGGCCATCTCACGCTCGCCCTGCAGAACGTTGACTTCAACGCTCGTCTGGTTGTCGGCGGCGGTGGAGAAGATCTGGCTCTTCTTCACGGGGATGGTGGTGTTGCGGTCGATGAGCTTGGTCATCACGCCGCCCATGGTCTCGATGCCCAGGGACAGGGGGGTGACGTCCAGCAGCAGCAGGCCCTTGACGTCGCCGGTCAGCACGCCGGCCTGCAGGGCGGCGCCCATGGCCACGCACTCATCGGGGTTGATGCCCTTGAAGGGGTCGGAGCCGGTGAAGTTCTTCACAGCCTCCACCACGGCGGGGATACGGCTGGAGCCGCCCACCATCAGCACCTTGGCGAGGTCGGAGGGCTTCAGGCCCGCGTCGGACATGGCCTGACGCACGGGGCCCATGGTGGCGTCCACCAGATGACCGGTCAGCTCATTGAACTTGGCGCGGGTCAGCGTCACGTCCAGATGCTTGGGGCCGGTGGCATCGGCGGTGATATAGGGCAGGTTGATGTTGGTGGAGGTGACGCCGGACAGCTCGATCTTGGCCTTTTCGGCGGCCTCCTTCAGGCGCTGCATGGCCACCTTGTCGCCGGTCAGGTCAATGCCGGTGTCCTTCTTGAACTCGGCGGCCATCCAGTCCATGACGCACTTGTCGAAGTCGTCGCCGCCCAGGCGGTTGTTGCCGGCGGTGGCCAGCACCTCGATGACGCCGTCGTCAATGTCCAGGATGGACACGTCGAAGGTGCCGCCGCCCAGGTCGTACACCATGACCTTCTGGGCCTGCTCCTTGTCCACGCCGTAGGCCACGGCAGCGGCGGTGGGCTCGTTGATGATGCGCTTGACGTCCAGGCCCGCGATGCGGCCGGCGTCCTTGGTGGCCTGGCGCTGGGCGTCGGTGAAGTAGGCGGGGACGGTGATGACCGCCTCGGTGACGGTCTGGCCCAGATAGGCCTCGGCGTCCGCCTTCAGCTTCTGCAGGATCATGGCGGAGATCTCCTGGGGGGTGTAGGCCTTGCCGTCGATGTTCACCTTGTAGTTGGTGCCCATCTCGCGCTTGATGGACATGATGGTGCGGTCGGGGTTGGTGATGGCCTGGCGCTTGGCCACCTGGCCCACCATGCGCTCGCCGTCCTTGGAGAAGGCCACGACGGAGGGGGTGGTGCGGTTGCCCTCGGCGTTGGGGATGACGACGGACTCGCCGCCCTCCATGACGGCCACGCAGGAGTTGGTTGTACCAAGGTCGATACCAATAATCTTAGACATAAAGCAGTTCCTCCAATAGATCGAAAATTCTTTTTTACAAACTCAGGTTTGGGCGCGCCCGGCGCACCCGATTCAGTTGGCGACCTTTACCATGGCGAACCGGACGACCTTATCGCCGGATCTGAAGCCGGTCTGGAAGACGTCCACAATGATGTTCTCGCCAGCGCCCTCGTCCTCCACGTGCATCACGGCGTTGTGGAGGTTGGGATCGAAGGGCTCGCCCAGGGCGGGGATCTCCTCGATGCCCAGCTTGGCGAGAACCTCCTTGAGCTGGGTCATGGTCATCTCCACGCCCTTCTTGTAGGCCTCGTCGGCGGTCTCCTGCTTGAGGGCCCGCTCTAGGTTGTCGTACACCGGCAGGAAGGCCGCGGCGGTGTCCGCCTTGGCGTCCGACCAGGCGGATTCCTTCTCCTTCTGGCTGCGGCGGCGGTAGTTGTCGTATTCAGCGGCCAGGCGGAGAAATTTGTCCTCCTGGTCGGAGAGGTTCTTCTTGAGGGCCTCCAGCTCCTCCAACAGGGGGTTGGGAGCCTCGGCCTCCGTCTCCTCGGTGGGGACGGCCTGCTCGGTCTGCTCTTCCGGGGTCACGTCCTCCGGCTTTTTTTCCTTCTTGCTCATGGGATGCATTCATCTCCTATTTCTCGTCGTCCCTGCCCTGGGGCAGTTCACCCTGTCCAAACAGCCGGGAGAGGCCCTCGGCCAGATAGGACAGGCGGGCGGTTATCTTGGCGTAATCCATCCGTGTGGGGCCCACTACGCCGATGACGCCCCGCATGC
>URCK01000053.1 GCA_900546295.1 uncultured Eubacteriales bacterium
AGATGCAGATCCTCCAACCGGAGCATATCAAGACCTATCTCGACGCCGCGGATAAGAGGGGACTGCTGCCCATGTTTTATCTGGAACTGGTCAGCGGACTACGCAAGGGGGAGATCACGGCGCTTCTCTGGAGTGACCTCGACATCCAAAACAAAACCATCTCCGTCAGCAAGCAGTACGTCAAGAACCCCAATGGGGAGTTGACACTCTCGCGCCCCAAAACGGAGACATCGGTCAGAAAGGTCAGTATTCCACAGGAGGCTGTTGACCTGCTGGTTGCCGAACACAAGAAGCATCCCGACAACCCGTATATGTTCCCGTCGCCCGTCACAGGGGAGATGTACTATCCCGATTCCATTGTGAACCAGCATAAGAAAATTCTGAAAGACGCAGGACTGCCGCACATCAGATTTCATGATCTCCGACACACATTTGCCACGTTAGCCCTGCAAAACGGCGTGGACGTCAAAACCGTCAGCAGCATGCTGGGCCACTACGATGCGGGTTTTACTCTCCGCACCTACACCCACGCCACAAGGCAGAAGCAGGACGAAGCCGCCCAAACCATGGGCAGCTTCATGACGCAGGTGATGGAGCCAATCTAAAAGAGATGAGCGGACGGAATATCCGTCCGCTCATCTTTTGCCCTTTCCGCGCATTTCCGCGTGTGGGTCACGGTGTGGGTCAGGCAGTTGACCCACATTTTGACCCACACCATTTTCAGCGTTTTTGCAACAAAAAAGCACCGAAAACCGAAGTTTTCGATGCTTTTGGAGCTGCTGGGCAGATTCGAACTGCCGACCTCATCCTTACCAAGGATGCGCTCTACCGACTGAGCTACAGCAGCAAATGGCGACCAGGAAGGGGTTCGAACCCTCGACCTCCGGCGTGACAGGCCGGCGTTCTAACCAGCTGAACTACCTGGCCGAATGATTGGTGGGAACAACAGGGCTCGAACCTGTGACCCCCTGCTTGTAAGGCAGGTGCTCTCCCAGCTGAGCTATGCTCCCCACTCGAAATCGCTTCGGCGAACGACAAGGGTTATTATACAGAAGAACTCCTTCTGTGTCAACCATATTTTTGAAATTTTTTCGTTTTTTTTGGAAAAGCAGATTTCCTTACTTGCCGCTCTTCTTCAGATCGGCGATCATGGCTTGCAGTTCTTCGGCTGTAAAGGTCTGGACCTTGTCGCAGAACTGGCAAGAGAGCTCCGCGCCGCCCTGTTCCTCCACGATCTGCTCCAGCTCCTTCGAGCCGAGCGAGAGCAGCGCGCGCTCCGTGCGCTCGCGCGAGCAGTAGCAGCGGTATTCGATCGGATCGACGGAGAGGATCTCCATGTCAAAGTCGGAAAGCACCGTTTTGAGCATAGCGGCGGGGTCGGGATTCTCCTTGAGGATGTTCGTCACGCTCGGGGCTGCGTAGATGCCGCCCTCGACCTTGGTGATCACATCCTCGCTCGCGCCGGGAAGGAGCTGGATGAGATAGCCGCCCGCGGTGAGCACGCTGCGGTCGCGGTCGATGAGCACGCCGAGGCCGCAGGCCGACGGGATCTGCTCGGACTCGACATAGTAGGCCGCCACATCCTCGGCGATCTCACCGCCGAGCAGGTCGATCGTGCCGACATAGGGCTCGCGCATGTTGAGATCCTTAATGACCGTGAGCGTGCCGTTGTGGCCGACGGCGGTGCCGACGTCCAGCTTGCCGTCCTCGCGCAGGGCGAGGTCAACGGCAGGATTCTGCACATAGCCGCGCACATTGCCCTCAGAGTCCGACACGGCCAGGATGCTGCCGAGCGGGCCGTCGCCCTTGATCTGCATCGTGACGCTTGCACCGTTATCCTTGAGGGCGTTGCCCATCATCGAGCAGGCGGCGAGCGCGCGGCCGAGCGCGGCGGTCGCGACGGGGGAGGTGTGGTGGATCTGGCGGGCGCGCTCGGTCAAACCGCGCGTGTAGACCGCGACGGCATTGACCATGCCATCTTTCGAAATGGCGCGGACCAGACGATCCTGATTGGCTTCCATATAGGGTTCCTCACTTTCTGATACAACTGAAATAAATGCGGCCGTCGCGCTCGTTCGCGCTTCTCAGCTTGAGCTCGCCGTGCGTGCGGATGGCCGTGAAACCGGTTTCCTCGAGCCATGTGCGCAGTTCCTCGACGGAATAGGCGCGCTGGTGGTGCTCTTCAAAGTCGCGCTCCCACGCGCCGTCTGGCCGGAGACGGAAGAGATCGACCTCATAGTCGAGCATTCTGGCATGTTTGCGGTAGCGCGTGCGCCAGAGGCAGAAGACGTCCTCGCGCTCGTCGAGCAGCACCTCGCCGTCGAGTGCTTCCATCTTGGAAACGGCGTGCACGTCGAATACGAGCGCGCCGCCGGGGGCGATGGTGTCGTAGAGGCGGGCAAAGGTGCGCTGCACATCGCGCGCTCGCGTCAGGTAGTTGATGCTGTCAAGGCAGCAGATGGCGGCGTCGACCGGTTCAAGCAGCCTCAGCTGCGGCATCGACTGGCACAAAAGCAGCGGCGGCGGATCGAACGCAGCGAGCTTCTGCTGCGCCTGAGAGAGCATTTCGGGCGAATAGTCGACGCCCGTGACCGCATAGCCGCGGCGGGCGAGGAGCGCGCTCATCGTGCCCGTGCCGCAGGCAAGGTCGAGCAGCGACTTGACGGGGCGCTTTGCGCGCAGAAAAAGCCTTTCGACAAAATCGGCGCGCTTTTCGTATGCAACGTCCTCCGTCAGTTCGTCGTAGGATGCGGCCAGCGCTTCATAACTGTCCATCGCCGTCACCTTCCTTTCCTGATGGCTCTTGTCTTCATGCGGGAAGCGTTACTTGTCCGCAGGCTCGAGCTTTGCCAGCATATCGATGGCCATGGTGTAGCTCTCGAAGCCGTGGCCGCGGATCTGCGCGATGCAGGCGGGCGCGGTGACAGACAGATGGCGGAACTCCTCGCGCTTCTGAATGTCGGACATGTGCACTTCGACGGCGGGGATGTGCACGGCCTTGAGCGCATCGTGGATGGCGTAGCTGTAGTGCGTGTAAGCGCCGGGGTTGATGACGATGCCGTCAAAAGTCGTGTCGGCGTCCTGAATGGCGTCGATGATCGCGCCCTCGTGGTTGGACTGGAAGCACTCCACGGCAAGGCCGCGGCTCTGGGCGTGCTCATAGATGCGCGCGCAGAGGGCGGCGTAGTCCTCTTTCCCGTAAATGTCCGGCTCGCGGCGGCCGAGCATGTTCATGTTTGCACCGTTGATGACTAAGATCTTCATGTGGGTATTCCTCCTGTGATGGGTTACGCCTGCTTTGCGGCGTGGGCGCGGTATTCCTCGCTCTTTTCAAGGTAGAGCTTTGCATTGGCAAGGATGCTCTCGCGCTCCCTCTCCGTCAGCTCGCGCACGACCTTGGCGGGGGAGCCGAGGATCATCGAGCCGTCGGGAGCGTTCATCTTGCCGGTGACGAGCGCGCCCGCGCCGATGATGCAATCGCTGCCGATCACAGCGCCGTCGAGGATCGTTGCGCCCATGCCGACGATGACGCGATCTCCGATCGTCGCGCCGTGGACGATGGCGCTGTGGCCGACGGACACATCATCACCGATCGTGACCTTGTTGTGGATGAGGGCGAGATCCTGGATGTTGCAGCGCTTGCCGATGCGCACGCTCTGCAATTCGCCGCGGCAGACGCTGTTGTACCAGAACGCCGTGCCTTCGCCCGCGACAACGTCGCCGAGCACCTGCGCGCCCTCCATGATAAGCACCTTGTCGTTGCTTTCAATGCGGTCAAAATTCATAGCCATGGTATGTTCTCCTTATCAAGCGGGCGCGGCTCGCGCAGCCCGAAATATCTTTTTTACAGGGCGAAGTTGCCGTTTACGAACACCGGCACCTCACGCCCGTCCTTCGTTGTGCCGATGATGGAAAGATCGCTCGTTCCGATCATGAAGTCAACGTGCGTGTTGGAATCGTTCAAACCTGCGGCCTTGCGCTCTTCCGTGCTCATGGCTTCGCCGCCCTCCACGCACTCGGGATACGCCTCGCCGAAGGCGAGATGGCAGGCGGCGTTTTCGTCAAAGAGCGTGTTGTAGAAGAGGATCTTCTGGTTGGAGATGGGGCTGTCATAGGGCACGAGCGCGACCTCGCCGAAATACGACGCGCCCTCGTCCTCGGCGATGGCGGCGCGCAGGATGTCCTCGCCCTTCTCGGCGTGCACGTCGACGATCCTGCCGTCTTTGATGACAAAGTGGAAATTTTCGATGATGTTGCCGTTGTGCACGAGCGGCATGGCGGAATACACCACGCCGTCGATGCCCTCTCTGAGCGGGGCGGTGAAGACCTCCTCGGTCGGCATGTTGGCGACGAAGGGATAGCCCGCGCGGCAGAGATTGCTGCCGCCGGACCAGACGTGCTTTTCGGGCAGGCGGATGTTGAGGCGCGTGCCGAGGGAGTTTTCGTAGTAGAGAGACTCAAAGTGCAGCGCGTTGAGCTTATCGACGCGGTTTCTCAGCAGCGCCGTGTGCTCGCGCCAGCGCGCGACCGCGTCGCCCTTGCCGCTGATGCGGACGGAGGTGAAGATCGCGTCCCAGAGTTTGTCCATCGCTTCCTGCTCGGGAAGATCGGGGAAGACCTTCTTCGCCCAGCTCGGGATGGGAACGGAGGCAACGCACCAGGGGCATCCGTTAGACATCACAGCGTTTACATAGGGCTGGATGGCCGTCTCGCTGCGGCTTGCGCGCGTCAGACGGTCTGGGTCTACACCGAGCAGCGCCTCGGGATCACAGGCGGAGATATTGAGAAATGCTGCGCCCTCGTCAGCATAGCCGTTGAGCATTTCTGCCTGCCAGGCGGGGAAAACGTCGAACACGGAGTCGTCCGCGCGCAGGAAGCGCTCGCGGTTCATGTAGTCGTCCGTCCAGCGCATCACGACCTCGCGGCAGCCGACGTCGTAGGCGGCGGAGGCGCACAGGCGCGCAAAAAACGCGCACTCGACGGGGCAGCGGATTACGACGGTCTGGCCCTTTTGAATGTTCAGGCCTACTTCAATAAGAAGCTTTGCGTATTCTCTGAGCTTATTTTCCATGGAATGTCCTCCTGAAAAAAGAAGGGGCGGCTGCGCATGGCACAGCCGCCCCTTTGAATATCGTACGATGCCATACATAAAGCATCATAACACACAAGTGGCGCGATGGGAACGCCTTTTTCCGATTTTTTCAGATTCCCAGCAGCAGGGAGGCAAAGTTGAAGTAGATCATCAGCGAGATCGCGTCCACGACCGTCGTGATGAAGGGCGAGGCCATGACCGCGGGGTCGAAGCCGATCTTCTTGGCAAGCAGCGGCAGCGTGCAGCCGACGACCTTGGCAGCGAACACCGTGACCACGAGCGTCAGGCAGATGACGAGCGCGACGGAAACGGTGATGGGATTGCCGAAGAGCATCTTGTCGACGAGCATCAGCTTTGCAAAGTTTGCCGCCGCGAGCGTCGCGCCGCAGACGACCGCCACGCGAATCTCCTTCCAGATGACGCGGAAAAGGTCGGAAAACTCGATCTCGTCGAGCGAGATACCGCGGATGACCGTGACGCTTGCCTGCGAGCCGCAGTTGCCGCCCGTGTCCATCAGCATGGGAATGTAAGCCGTCAGGATGGCGAACGCGCTGAGCGCATCTTCAAAGCGCGCGATGATCTGCCCGGTGAAGGTCGCCGAGACCATCAGGAGCAGCAGCCAGGGGATGCGGGACTTGAAGGTTTCAAAGACGCTCGTTTTGAGGTAGGGCTTGTCCGAGGGCAGCATGGCCGCCATCTTCTCGATATCCTCGGTCGTCTCCTCCTCCATGACGTCGATGGCGTCGTCAACGGTGATGATGCCGACGAGACGGTCTTCCTTGTCCACGACCGGAAGGGCGATGAAGTTGTACTTCGAGAAGGTCTGTGCGACGTCCTCCTTGTCCTCGAGCGTGGAAACGGAGATAACGTGCGTTTCCATGATGTCCTCGATGACGTCGTCCTCGTCGGCAAGAAGAATGGTGCGCAGCGACACGATGCCCAGCAGCTTTCGCGCGGGGTCGACAACGTAGCAGACGTTGATCGTCTCTTTGTCCGTACCGGTGCGGCGGATGCGCTTCAAGGCGTCCTCAACGGTCATGTCGCGCTTTAGGTCGACAAACTCCGTCGTCATCAGCGCGCCCGCACTGTCGTCGGGGTATTTGAGGATCTCATTGATGCTCTTGCGCGTGTCGGGGTCTGCGTGCTTTAAGATGCGCTTGACGACGTTTGCGGGCATTTCCTCCACGATATCGACCGCATCGTCGAGGTAGAGCTCATCGAGAACTTCCTTCAGCTCCGTATTCGAAAAACCGCGGATGAGCATTTCCTGCGCGTCGGGGTCCAACTCGACGAACACCTCCGCCGCCGGCTCCTTGGGAAGAAGACGGAACAAAAGGGGAATGCTGTCCTCACTCAGATCTTCGAAAAGCGATGCGATATCCGCCGGGGCAAGGTCAGAGAGCAGCTCGCGCAGGGCGGTATACTGTTTTCGCTCCAGAAGCTCCCTGATTCCGTCCAGCAGTTCATCGCGCATTTCTTCAAATCCGACCATACCGTCTTCCTCCTTTCTGAAAGGTACAAAAAAATCTCCCATATCCTGCGTCCGGCGACGCGGCTATGAGAGCGAGCTGATTGAAAACCTGCGTCCTGCGCAGCGTTTCCCTACCGTTCAAGCTTTAGCATCACGAGGCGATGAAACTGCGTTAGATGGCACCTTGCTTTCGATGCAACCTGTTCAAACCCTCTCATAGTGTCTCCACTACTCCGCGGCAGCAGTCCGTATCCTTGTGGTAGCCTTACCTACCGGACAACATGATTCAATTAACGATACTATATTATGCACTTTTTTGCGCCATGTCAACCCTTTTTGAGACAAAACGGTGCAAAACTTTGCGTTTTTTCTCTTCCATTTCCTGCGGGGCTGTGATATACTGCATAGATTGAAGAGAAATCGTTATTTGGAGGTGAGCATTGCCCTTGCAGCAGTATCTCGAGCGGCACCGCTTTCTCAAGGGTGCTTACCTGATGGGAAGACGCTATTTTGACCATCATGTCGGACGCGACAGCGCGGCGCTGACCTATTATCTTCTTTTCGCCATCTTCCCGCTGCTCATCTTTTTGAGCAACCTTGTCGGTATGATGTCGTTCGACATCAGCCAGTTCCTCGCGGGACTGCACACCATCATGCCGCAGCAGGCACTGGATATCATCGAGCAGTACCTCATCTATGTGGGGCGCGATTCGAGCCGGCAGCTCCTGTGGTTCTCGCTGGTGTTTTCCATTTACTTCCCCTACCGCGCGGCGAACGCGCTGATGGCGTCGGTCCGCAGGGCCTACGGCGAAAAAACGCCGACGCACTTTCTGCGCTATCAGCTCAAGCTCCTGCTCTACACGCTGAGCCTCATCATTATCATCATCATTTCCATCGCGCTGTCCGTGATGGGCGAGCGTGTGCTGAACTTTGTTTCAGATTACCTTGCAAACTATATTATCCTGAGCGATGCGTCCATCCGCATGTGGGCGAGCCTGCGCTTCCTGCTGCTGGCGGGCATCGTATTTCTGCCCATCGCGCTGATGTACGGCCTTGCGCAGGAATCGCGCAAGATGAACCGCATCTGGCCCGGCGCGGTCTTTTCGCTGGTGATGTGGCTGGCGCTGTCGTACCTCTTCTCCTTCTATGTGGAGCACGTTGCGCGCTATTCTGTGATCTACGGCACGCTGGGTGCGGTAATCGTGCTGCTGCTGTGGCTGTATCTTGCCTCGATGATGCTCATCATGGGCGCGGAGTTCAACAGCGTGCTCATGGTGCTGCGGCGCACGGAGCACAAGCCGGTGCAGCAGGCAAAAAAGAACGGAAAAGATAGAGAAACAAAAATAACAAAAGAAACGCAAGATGCGCAGAACGCGCAAAAAGCGATAGGAGACTCGTGATCATATGAAAATCATCATTGTCGGTGTCGGTAAGGTCGGTTATGCGATCGCCGAGCAGATGACCGGGGAAAACCATGATATCGTCATCGTGGACCAGAGCAGCGCGGTGCTTGACCATGCCGATTCCATGCTCGATGTGATGTGCGTGGAGGGCAACGGCGCCAGCGCAAGCGTGCTGTTACAGGCAGGCGTGCGCGAGGCGGATCTGCTCATCGCCGTTTCGGAAAACGACGAGGTGAACCTCATCTGCTGCCTGATGGCAAAAAAACTCGGCGCGAAGCACACCGTCGCCCGCGTGCGAAACCCTGAATATTTCCGCGACGCATCCATCCTGCGCCGCGAGATCGGCCTTGATATGATCATCAATCCCGAGCACGCCGCCGCGCAGGAGATCTCGCGCATCCTGCGCGTGCCGTCGGCATTCAGCGTAGAGACCTTTGCCCGCGGCCTTGTCGAGCTTATCGGCTTTCAGACCGAGGCGAGCGACAGCCTTGTGGGCAAATCCCTCACCGACTTCAACCGCGAGAACCCCAACAGCATCCTCATGTGCGCGGCCAAGCGCGGGGAAGAGGTCATCGTGCCGAACGGCTCGTTTGTCCCGCTCCCGGGCGATCGTGTGTACGTTATCGGCACGCCCGCAGAGACGACGCGCGTGCTGCGCTCGATGGGTCGGCCCATGGAGCCGATCCGCCGCGTGAGCATCCTCGGCGGCGGGCGCATCGCGCAGTATCTTGCCTGGATGCTTGCCGACGTCGGCACGCGCGTGACGATCGTGGAGAAGAACGAGGCCAAGTGCCTGGCGCTCGCCGAAAAGCTTCCCAAGGCCACCATCATCCACGGCGACGGCACGGACCACGACCTGCTCGAATCCGAGGGCATCTTCCACTGCGCCGCCTTCATCGCCCTGACCGACCGCGACGAGGAAAACCTTCTCATGGCGCTCACGGCCAAGCGCTACGGCGTGAAAAAGGTCGTGCCAAAGATGTCGCGCCTTGGCTATCTCGATATCGTGAGCCTCACGGGGCTTGACAGCGTCGTTTCGCCCAAGGCCATCGTCGCAGGCCAGATCTCGAGCTATGTGCGCGGCCTTGCCAACTCGCAGGGGAGCGCCGTGGAGAGCCTGCACTATATCCTCGGCGGCGCGATCGAGGCGGTGGAATTCACCGCCACGAACGCCACGCACTTCCTCGACCGTCCGCTCAGCGATCTGCACTTCCGCAAGGGATTGCTCGTTGCGGCCATCGTGCACGACGGCAAAATGGTGATCCCGAACGGCCATTCCCAGATCCACGCGGGTGACCGCGTCATCGTGATGGCGAAGGAGCTCTTCTTACAGGATCTCAACGATATTCTCGGCTGATCGCCGCATGATTCGGTAAAGGAATTTACTATGAACCAAAAACTAATCCTCAGGATCGTGGGATTGATCCTGTGCATCGAGGCGCTTTGTATGCTGCCGTCGCTGCTGCTGGCGGCGGCGAGCGGGGGAGAGGATCTGCAGGCATTCTTTGTCTCGGCCGTGCTCTGCGGCGGCATCGGCGGTCTGCTCGCGCTCATCAAGCCCGACGATTCCCGCCTTCAGACGCGCGACGGCTTTGTCTGCGTGGCGCTGTGCTGGATTGTGCTGGGCCTGTCCGGCGCGCTGCCATATGTTTTCAGCGGTTGCTGCGACTTTATGGATGCTTTTTTTGAAACCGTCTCCGGCCTGACGACGACCGGTGCGACCATTTTTTCCGCCCCCTCGCGTTTGCCGCGCGGCATTCAGCTCTGGCGCGCGCTGACGCAGTGGATGGGCGGCATGGGCATCCTCGTGCTCGTGCTGGCGCTGCTGCCCAAGATCAGCGAGGGCAGTGTGAACCTGATGAAGGCGGAATCCCCCGGCCCCATCAGCACCAAGCTTCGCCCGCGCACGGCGGAAACGGCGCGCATCCTCTACCGCATCTACATCGCCCTCACGGCGGTGGAGGCCGTGGTGCTGCGCGTGGTCGGCCTTCCGTGGTTCGATGCGCTTACCACCGCGCTCACGACCATCTCGACCGGCGGCTTTTCCATCCGCGACGCGAGCATCGCCTACTACCAGTCCTCGCTCATCAACTGGATCCTGACGTTCTTCATGTTCGCGGCATCCGTGAACTTTACGCTGCTCTTCCTCCTTGCCACGCGCCGCTTCCGCGAGGCGCTCAAAAGCGAGGAGCTGCGCGTTTACACCGGCATCGTGGTCGGCTCGTCGCTCTTCATCGCCCTCGACCTTGTCGCCAAGACGGGGCGCAGCTTCGGCTCGGCGCTCGAGGCGGCAGCCTTTCAGGTCACAACGCTCATCTCCACCACCGGCTACTGCACGGAGGACTTTGATCTCTGGCCGCCGTTCTGCCGCTGTATTCTGGTGCTGGTGATGTTCTGCGGCGGCTGCGCCGGCTCCACGGCGGGCGGCGTCAAGGTCTCGCGCCTGGTGCTGCTCGTCAAGGGCGTGCGACGCGACATGCGCCGCATCATGCACTCGCGCGAGGTGCGCCCCATCACGCTCGACGGCCAGCGCGTGGGCGAGGAAACGCTCTCGTCCGTGTCGGTGTTCTTCTTCGCCTACATTGCGATTTTGCTCTTCGGCACGCTGGTCGTGTCGCTCGACGGGGTGGAGTTCACCGCGGCCTTCACCGCCTCGCTCACGGCCATCAGCAACGTCGGCCCCGGTCTCGGCGCGCTCGGCCCCACGTGCAACTTTGGCTTCCTCTCCGATTTCAGCAAGCTCGTCCTCACGCTGACGATGCTGCTCGGCCGCCTTGAGATCATGCCGCTGCTCGTGCTGATGATGCCCTCCGTGTGGCGCAGAAAATGAGAAATTGACGAAAAAAGCGCTTCGGACTGCCCGAAGTGCTTTTTTTCGGCAGAACAGATCGGATCTCCCTCTGCGCGCGGTGTTGCGCGGCTGAAAAAAGTGTGGTAGGATATCATAGAAACAGTATGTTCGGCAGCCGCCTTGCTGCCGGATCGATTTTGAGGTATGCGAATGAAGAAAAGCGACAAGACAGCAAACAAGACCCACCGCCGCGCCGACCCGAACGTGATGGGCCTGCGCGCGGACGTGGTGGAGCAGAATATCACGGAAACGCTGGAAACGAACTATATGCCCTATGCGATGTCCGTCATCGTCTCGCGCGCCATCCCGGAGATCGACGGCTTCAAGCCCTCGCACCGAAAGCTCCTTTACACGATGTACAAGATGGGGCTGCTCTCGGGCGCGCGCACGAAGAGCGCGAACATCGTCGGACAGACGATGCGCTTAAATCCTCACGGCGACGCCGCAATCTATGATACGATGGTGCGCCTTTCCAAGGGCTATGGCGCGCTGCTGCACCCCTTCGTCGACTCAAAGGGCAACTTCGGTAAGGTCTACTCGCGCGACATGGCGTGGGCGGCCAGCCGATACACCGAGGCAAAGCTCGCACCCATCTGCGCAGAGCTTTTCCGCGACATCGACTCCGACACCGTCGATTTTGTCGACAACTACGATAACTCCATGAAAGAGCCGGCGCTTTTGCCGACGACCTTCCCCAATATCCTCGTTTCGGCCAATCAGGGCATCGCTGTCGGCATGGCGAGCCAGCTGTGCGGCTTTAACCTGGGCGAGGTGTGCGACACGACGATCGCCTTTCTCAAAAATCCCGAGGTGCGCATCAGCGAGACGCTGCTTGCGCCTGATTTTCCCACCGGCGGCGAGATCTTATACGACGCGCGCGTCATCGAGGATATCTACAATACCGGCCGCGGCGGCGTGAAGGTGCGCGCCCGCTGGCGCTACGACAAAAAGGAAAATCTCATCGAGATCTACGAGATCCCCTACACGACCACAAGCGAGGCGATCATGGACAAGGTTGCCGAGCTCATCAAGGCGGGCAAGGTCAAGGAAATCTCCGATATGCGCGACGAGACGGACCTCTCCGGCCTCAAGCTGACGATCGACTTAAAGCGCGGCACGGATCCGGACAAGCTCATGCAGAAGCTCTTCCGTTCCACAACGCTGCAAGACACGGCCTCGTGCAACTTCAACGTGCTCATCGGCGGTATGCCGCGCGTGATGGGTGTGCGCGAGCTTTTGGATGAGTGGTGCGCGTGGCGCACGGAGAGCGTCAAGCGGCGCGTGTACTTCGTGCTCAAAAAGCGGCAGGATAAGCTGCACCTCTTGAAGGGCCTCAAGCGCATCCTGCTCGACATCGACAAGGCCATCAAGATCATCCGCGAGACGGAGAAGGAAG
>URCK01000054.1 GCA_900546295.1 uncultured Eubacteriales bacterium
AGGAAACTGCCCCGGCCCAGGCGGAAAAGCCGAGTATGACCGATTTCAAGCCCTACGTGGGCCGCAAGCGCAAGTCCGGCACCGGCTGCGTCACCGAAATCAACGACCACCTCTTCGAAGGACGCTATTCCCCCAAATGGCCCGATGGTAAAAAGCACGCCCGCAATGTCTACGCCCATACTCGCAAGGAGTGCGAGGAGAAGTTGAAGGTACTGATCGTGGAGATGAAGGCAGAGATTGCGGAAGCACAGCGGCTGATGGATTTGGGCGAGGGCGATGGGCGGCCGCCGGAGGAGAAGAAAGGCAAACGGACGAAGGAAAATAAATATAACTGTCTCGGATGTTGAATCTTGACGGGACCG
This sequence comes from uncultured Eubacteriales bacterium, assembly GCA_900546295.1. Lineage (GTDB taxonomy): Bacteria > Bacillota > Clostridia > Oscillospirales > Oscillospiraceae > Hominicoprocola. The sequence continues at coordinate 363 of URCK01000054.1, forward strand.
TTGAATTCGGTATCCGAGACAGTTAAGTATGATCACTCGCTTAGCTTAGCAGTAGATAAATAAGACTACCGATACAAGAACTGGTACATCAGTACTCGTATCGGTAGTCCTCTATCTACTATCTGTGAGAATCAATTTATTGGATATAGCCTGTTTGCTTTAACGTTACTAATTCACGAGATAAATACTCTCTGGGAAACTTTTTCCCTTTAATCTTCACGACTTCATTAATTATGTCTTCGTCCGAGCATTTACCTTTCAAAATTGTGGTGGCTGCATAATCCAAAGTGGTGAGGGCTTCTAACTCTAATGCAGTTTTCCCTAAAAAGTTATCTAAGACATAATTTACAACAGAAGAGTCTGTAGCATTCAGAGCTGCGCCTGTCATATTCTTTCCTTCTCGAATTATATGTGTCATGCCAGATGTATCAATTTCTATTGAACCCATACTTTCCAAAGTATGTAATGCGGTGTCGAGTTTTGCACTATACGGTCCAAAAAAGTGTATGCTATAGGCGAGATTTAATTGGAGGCCCTTTCGTTCCATTAAATAAAAAAGTTTTTGAACCATTTTCTTGCCCGGTTCAGTTGCGTCACATATTTGCCGTATAATAATAGCGCATTGTTCCAAATTAACCATAAATCCTCCTGTTTCGCAGTGCCTAACTCTGTATGGCTGCATAGATCTCCCTCAAGTATTGTGAAACTGTTTCATATAGGGAAGGTTTAACATACAGTCGCTGAATATCAATCTTATTAGTAAGACTTTGTATAATAGGAGATTCCTCGGAAATTGTTGTGATCTTTCCGGTGCTCTTGTGAATAATCACAATCGCTTTCTCATCATCAATCTCACTTTTAATTGGAATTTTGTGTGGCATTTTTCCGGCAGAGTAATCTTCCAAAAAATTCTCTGCGCCAAATTTTTCTTTGGCCTGCAAGCTAATTAGCTTGAATTCATTTCTATCTCCTGACTTTGGGTGCGTCACACTTTCGTTAGCACAGGAGTAGACGACTCTTTTGACAATATTTGCACATGCGTCGTTATCATCAACATGAGCTTTTAACTCTTGAATAACACGACAGTCATCCCACATTAAATAGTCATTAACGTCTTGTGGGTATGTTCCGTCTGGCAAAATACACTTAAGTGCTTGAGAAAACATTATGTCAAAAAAACGACGTGTACGATGAAAGTAGACTTGTACGAACATGAAATACCGCGCAAGAACAAATTCCTCGAATACTTGAGTACCTCCGCTTCCGATTGCTAAACGTGGACAACCATCCTGTATATAAATTGTAAGGGAAGACAATAGGCGTTCGATGTCATAGTTTCCGTATTTTACACCACAAAAAAGTGAATCTCGAAGTAGATAATCCATCTTGTCACAATCCAATTCACTATCCATGAAACTTTTTAAAAATGTGAACTCTGAATTCTCTCCCGGTAGTCTTCCACGATAAATATCGCATATTAATTCTGGCGTAATATCGTACTCAGGGCCATATTTTTCTACAAATGTAGCTCCAATGGCTTTGATATGAGTAGCGATAATGGTTTCTTTAACAATTTTTTCTGTGAAATCTTCGTGCTCAAGGCCATCGGGAAAAACAGCTTCTGACGCATGCGAAAAGGGTGCGTGTCCCAAATCGTGAGTTAATGCAATGAGTCTTAGAAGTTGCTTATACCATGCATACTTTTCGTCCGAAAAAGAATAACTTCCATTAGACACAGCAGAATCAAAAGCTCTTGTGACTAAATGCATTACACCTATCGAATGACCAAAGCGAGTATGTTCTGCGCCGTGAAAAACAAGGTATGTCATTGCTAACTGTTTTACATTTCTGAGTCGCTGAAATGGCGCGGAATTAATAATTTCATTTTCAAGATCAGTCACTTCAATAAAGCCATGGACAGGATCTCGGTACTTGTCACCCAAAAGAATTCACCTCCGTAATTTCATTAAATAAAATCTGTATTGGTATTATAGATTAAAACAAGGAAAAATAAAACATGAGGAAATACAGAGTGTGGCATTTCATTTGTTGCGTCGCATAAAACAAAGAAAGCCCTCAGAAGCATAACTTCTGGAGGGCTTTTTGGTCCGAGTGGCGCGACTCGAACGCGCGGCTTCCACATCCCAAATGTGGCGCCCTACCAACTGGGCTACACCCGGATATTCAATTTCTGCCATTATACCACGGCGGGGGAGAAAATCAAAGATTTTTCTGTCTGTGGTCATTTATGTGGTCAAAGCCGATTTTATACCGCTTTCGGCAATCGTGGAAAGTCCCGCAAACGCAGGTGTCGCAAGGCTTTGCGGCGTTTCGCCTCACCCTATCCCGGATACCGCCACGGCACTCCCAAAGCAAGCGCGCTACCAACTGCGCTAATCCCGGATTTTTGGTTATTGAGTTTTGCGCCAGATGTGGTCAAACATGTGGTCACGGCAATTTTTTGACCATCTCGGCTTGCGGGGAAAGTGCCTGTATCGCAGGCATATCAAGGGATTGCGGTCACTGTATGTTCCGGCTTGAAAGGGGAGCGACCCGCTCCCAAAGCAGGCGCGCTGCCAACTGCGCAACACCCCAATATTCAATAAAACCCCATTATATTATAGCATTTTGGGGCGGTTTCGTAAAGCGTTTCTCATTATGGTCAAAATTGCGGGTTGGCTTCAAAAACGTGCAAATTTTAGAAAAAGAGAAACACGCAGACCCTTGTGCCGCAGGGATTTGTGCTGCAAAGCCCTATTATTATACCGCCTGGGCGGCGCGGTTGCAAGGATTATTTGCGGTGCGTGGAGCGCTTTTTTGCGTCCTTGGCGCGCGCACCCTTCATGGCCTCATGCTCCTCTAAGATCTCGTCGTGCAGCTTCTTGGCGCTCCACGAAGCGTTTTCCTCCGTCACGACCGCCTTGAGCGCGACAACGGCGCGGCTGCGCCGAAGGGCCGTCAGCAGACCGTCGAGCTGCGCGCCGGAAAGGCCGCTCAGCACCAGCATCTCGTCTGTAAAGCCGCCTTCGTCCGCGGCGCCGGCAGGGGAGAAGCCCTCGAGCGCGCAGAGCCAGCCGACCGGCTGGCCAAAATCCGACGCATCCACGACGCGCGCGGTGATGCCGAGCTTAAAAAACGCAAAGCGGAGCTTTTGCAGCTTCTGTGCGTCGGTGAAATTAAAAAGCAGTGCCGTTGCCATGTTTTGGCTCCTTTCCGATCAGTGCTGCGCCTCTGCCTTTTTCGCCATCAGCTCGGGATCGACGCAGAAGTAGGTGAACTCGCCCGTTGCCAAGAGCTTTCCTCCCTCACCGATGATGTCCACGTCTACAAGGCAGGTCGCGTGTCCGCGATGGCGCACCTTCGCGTCCGCACGCACGAGGCCGCGCGTCTGGTTGCGCAAAAAGTGCATCGCGCTCGTCTGTGTCACATAGCAGCGCCCGTCCGTGTGAGCGGCGTAGCCGGTGGCGTTGTCCGCCATCGTATAGATGGCGCCGCCGTGCACCACGCCGTAGGGATTTTTGCTCTCGGGGCGGATGTTCAGGCGAAAGATGGCGTGATCCGGCTCGACAAATTCCGCTTCAATATGATTATAGACGGCGAAGGCGTTCTTTTCATCCAGCGCCTCCGCCTGATTGACGATCTCTGACAGTTCCATGAAAAAGCTCCTTTATTTAGATGCATTTTCGAATTATCTTATCATAACCAGACGAAAAAAGCAATGCCCGACCGTGCGGCAAAAGTATGCCGCCATTCCGGGAACGAAAAAGGCTGGTTCGTTGCGCTTTTTGTATAACATTCTCATTCTTTAAAGCAAAAATGAAAAAACTTGTCCTGCTTGCCTCTTCCATTTTTCGGAAAAGCCTGTTATACTACATAGACCGCCTTTGAACGGCGGTTTCGTTCGATAAAAATCAAATTTGATGGGAAAAAACCCTATGATATACGACGTTTCATCCTCATCCCGTGCACCGGTGGGACCGAAGATCGTTGCCGTCGGCGGCGGGACGGGCCTCTCCACGATGCTGCGCGGACTGAAAAAATATACAGACCGGCTGACGGCCATCGTCACCGTGGCCGATGATGGCGGCGGCAGCGGTATGCTGCGCCGCGACATGGGCATTCTGCCGCCGGGCGATGTGCGCCAATGCATGCAGGCGCTTGCAAATACCGAGCCTGTGATGGAAAAACTGCTCGACTACCGCTTTCCCGAGGGGCAGCTGCGCGGGCAGTCGTTCGGCAATCTTCTGCTTGCCGCGCTCAACGGCATGGCGGGCAGCTTTGAAGAAGCGGTCGCCATGATGGGGCAGGTGCTCGCGATCTCCGGGCGCGTGCTGCCGGTGACGAACAGTGATGTGCAACTTGAAGCCTTTTTTGAAAACGGCGCGCGCGTCGTGGGCGAGTCGAACATCTTCAGCGCGAAAAAGCAGCAGGATTGCCGCATCCACCACATTTCACTCCTGCCCGAGCATCCGAAGGCGCTGCCCGATGCGCTGCGCGCCATCGAGGAGGCGGATCTCATCCTGCTCGGCCCGGGCAGCCTTTATACGAGCATCATCCCCAATCTTCTCGTCGACGGTGTGGCCGACGCCATCCATGCCTCCCGCGCGCAGACCTTTTACATCTGCAACATCATGACGCAGGATGGCGAGACGGAGGGTTATACCGCCGCCGACCATCTGGAGGCGCTGCTGCGCCACGGGCAGGAGGGACTCATCGACCTCTGCCTTGCCAACAACGCGCCTATCCCGCAGGAGCTTGCCGCGCGCTACAGCGCAGAGGATGCAGAGCTTCTGCGCGTTGACCGCGAGCGCATCGCCCGTATGGGCGTGGCGCTTGCCGAGTATCCGCTGCTCTCCGCGCAGGGGGGCTACGCCCGCCACGATCCCGCGCTTCTCGCGCAGGCCGTGCTGTCGCTTTACCGCGAGCGCACCGTGCGCATCTATCGCGGCACACAACAATACATTACCGAGAAACAGGAGAACATACATCATGCTCAACAGTAAGGAATTTTTGCTCGCGATGCAGCAGTGCAGCGAGAGTGTCTGGATCGGAAAGCAGACGAAGGGGGCGGAGGCCGTGCTGTCGACCCTTCCGCTCACGCGCGCGGACGTTGATGACGCCGAGGCGCGCCTGGAGCGTTTTGCACCTTTTTTTAAAAAGGTATTCCCCGAGACTGCGGCCAATCACGGTCTCATTGAATCACCTCTGACGGAGATCCCCGCCATGCGCGCTCACCTGAACGCCGAAGGCGCGGCGCTTTCAGGCCGTCTCTTTTTAAAGTGCGACTGCGACCTGCCCGTTGCCGGCAGCGTCAAGGCGCGCGGCGGCTGCTACGAGGTGCTCAAGTACACCGAGGATGTTGCCCTTGCGCGCGGACTTATCAAGCAGCGCGATGACTACAGTGTTTTTGCAACGCGCGCCTTCCGCGCGCTCTTCTCGCAGTATCATCTGCATGTCGGCTCCACGGGCAATCTGGGGTTGAGCATCGGCATTCTGGGCGCGGCGCTCGGCTACCAGGTCACGGTTCACATGAGCGCGGACGCGAAGCAGTGGAAGAAGGACCTCCTGCGCGAGAAGGGCGTCACGGTTCTTGAATACGGCGCGGACTATTCCTATGCCGTGGCGGAAGGGCGCGAGCGCGCGGCGGACGATGTGCTGAGCCACTTTGTCGACGATGAGAATTCGCAGGACCTCTTCCTTGGCTATGCTGTGGCCGCGCGGCGGCTCAAGGCGCAGCTTGCACAGCAGAATGTGGCAGTGGATGCGGCGCATCCGCTCTGTGTGTACATCCCCTGCGGCGTCGGCGGTGCGCCGGGCGGCATCTGCTTCGGCCTCAAGCAGGAGTTCGGCGACGATGTGCACGTCTTTTTTGTCGAGCCGACGGAGGCGCCCTGCATGCTGCTCGGTCTTTCAAGCGGTGTGGGAAACGGCGTGTGCGTTCAGGACATCGGCTTGACCGGACGCACGGCGGCGGACGGCCTTGCCGTGAGCCGCTGCTCGGGCTTTGCATTCCATATGGTCAAGGACCTTGCCGAAGGCGGCTTTACCGTCGCCGATGAGCATCTCGTGCCGTATCTTCGCGCCCTGTATGAGAGCGAGGGCGTCTTTGCCGAGCCCTCGGCTTGCGCGGGCTTCGCAGGCCCTGCGCACTTCGGCGCGGCGGCGGAGGCTGTTCTCGGCGATCTCCCGCAGGAAAATGCTACGCACCTTGTCTGGGCAACGGGCGGCGCGCTTGTGCCGCAGAGCGTGCGGAAAGAGCTGCTGAACGGCTGAGAAAAACGAAGAAAAGCGCCATGCACTTTGACCTGAGTGCATGGCGCTTTTTGCTTCCTTTTCCGAGACGCGGCGCTTATGTGTTTTTTCTTGCGTGCTCGCAGATCGCGTCGTATGTCTGCTGGCTGATGTCGTGCTCGATCTTGCACGCATCCTCCTCAGCGGTCTTTTCGTCCACGCCGAGGGCGATGAGAAATTTTGTGAGCGTGTGGTGGCGGTCGAGCATCTTTGCTGCGATTGCCATGCCGCGGTCGGTCAGCGTGATGAGGCCGTCGCGGTCCATCTCAATGTAGCCGTTTTCACGCAGTCGCTTGGTCGCGTAGGTGACGCTGGGCTTCGTCACGCCCAGATGGTCGGCCACGTCGACCGAGCGGATATAGCCGTGCTGCTCTTTCATCATCAGCATGGATTCGAGATAATCTTCAGATGCCTTTTGGATTTTCATGTGCGGTTTCACCAACTTCATTGTTAAAGGTCAATCACAGATTAACATGCGCTAACCAAAATTGCAAGCATTAAAAAAATGTTCACAAAACCTCTTGACAAAATTGGTTAGAGAGATTAAACTTACGGGCGAAAGTTAAACGACACTAACTTTGCGCCGGCGAGTTGCGGATCGCCGCGGGCAGAAAAGTGCCAGACCAACAGCATGCGGAGGGATACAGTATGATGCCGCTTACACTGGCAAATGCCGGAGAAGAAAATACCATCCTCAAAGTCGGCGGGAGCGCTGAAGTCAAAAAGCATCTCGAAGATCTCGGCTTTGTGGCCGGGGGCACGGTGAGCATCGTGTCGTCGCTCGGCGGGAACGTGATCGTCAAGGTCAAGGAAGCCCGCGTTGCCATTAGTGAAGAAATGGCAAGAAAAATCATGGTTTGAGCAATTTTTCAAATAAAAGGAGAGAGATTATGAAAACACTGCGTGAAGTCAAGATCGGCGAGACCGTCAAAGTCGTCAAGCTCCATGGCGAGGGCCCCGTCAAGCGCCGTATCATGGATATGGGCATCACCAAGGGCACTGAGGTGTTCGTGCGCAAGGTCGCGCCCCTGGGCGACCCGATGGAAGTCACCGTGCGCGGCTACGAGCTGTCGCTGCGTAAGGCGGACACCGAAATGATCGAAGTTGAATAATTTATTTCTACATAAGTTAAGGAAACTTAACAAGAAGGAGCAGTAAGAAAGATGGAAAAGCAGATCAAAATTGCCCTTGCGGGCAACCCCAACTGCGGTAAGACGACGCTGTTTAATGCGCTGACCGGTTCGAACCAGTTCGTCGGTAACTGGCCCGGCGTCACCGTGGAAAAGAAGGAAGGTAAGCTCAAGAAGCACGATGACGTGGTCATCATGGACCTTCCCGGTATTTACTCTCTGTCCCCCTACACGCTGGAGGAAGTCGTCGCCCGTAACTACCTCATCACCGAGCGCCCGGACGCCATCCTGAACATTATCGACGGCACGAACCTCGAGCGTAACCTGTATCTCACCACCCAACTCACTGAGCTCGGCATCCCCGTGGTCATCGCCATCAACATGATGGATATCGTCCGCAAGAACGGTGATGAGATCAACGTCAAGGAGCTCTCCCGTGAGCTTGGCTGCGAGATCATCGAGATCTCCGCACTCAAGGGCGAGGGCGTCATGGATGCTGCCGAGGCTGCCATCCGCGCCGCCAAGGGCACCAAGACCGTGCCGATGCACACCTTCTCCGGCCCTGTCGAGCACGCCATCGCCCACATCGAAGAGGCGGCCGTGCACTCCATGCCGGAAGAGCAGCAGCGCTGGTACGCGATCAAGATCTTTGAGCGCGACGACAAGGTGCTCGAAAAGCTCAGCATCCCCACCGAGACGATGAACCACATCGAAGAGGACATCAAGGCGGCGGAGACCGAGCTCGACGACGACGCCGAGAGCATCATCACCAACGAGCGCTACATCTACATCGCACAGCTCATCAAGGGCTGCTACAAGAAAAAGAGCACGGAAAAGCTCTCCACCTCCGATAAGATCGATAAGATCGTCACCAACCGCTGGCTGGGCCTGCCCATCTTCGCAGTCGTGATGTTCCTTGTGTACTGGGTCGCTATGGTCGGCGTGGGCGCGCCCGCGACCGACTGGGCAAACGACGGCGTGTTCGGCGATGGCTGGCACCTGCTGGGTATTGGTTCCGCCGCCTACGGCGAGGCAAGCGACGATTACACCGCCGCGACCGAAGCGGCTGACGCGTTCGTCGGCCTCGACATGGAAGACGAGAGCTTCGACGCCGATGCGGCGCTCGAAGAGCTCAAGGCCTTCCAGCCCACGTCCGACACCGCTACTGTTGACGTGGAGGATGAAGAGACCCTCGCCATCAATGAGATGACCGCCTACTACGACGCGCTGCCCGAGGGCGCGGACAAGATGGACGATGTTGTCCAGATGACCTATGTGGACGCTGTCAGCTACTTCGAAGAGAACGGCTTTGACGAGCCCGACCCGGCTGACTACGGCGTTTGGGTCCCCGGTGTCCCCGTTCTGATCGGCGATGCGCTTGACGCTGCCGGTACGGCTGACTGGCTCAACGGCCTGATCCTCGACGGTATCGTCGCCGGTGTCGGCGCGGTGCTCGGCTTCGTGCCTCAGATGCTGGTCCTGTTCCTGATGCTCGCCTTCCTCGAGGCCTGCGGCTACATGGCCCGTATCGCCTTCGTTCTCGACCGTATCTTCCGTAAGTTCGGCCTTTCCGGTAAGTCCTTCATCCCGATGCTCATCGGTGTGGGCTGCGGCGTTCCGGGCATCATGGCCTCCCGTACCATCGAAAACGAGCGTGACCGCCGTATGACGATCATGACCACCACGTTCATCCCCTGCGGTGCGAAAGTGCCCTTCATCTCTATGGTTGCCGGTGCGATTTTCGGTGGTGCCGCATGGGTCGCCACCTCCGCCTACTTCGTTGGCATGGCCGCCATCATCATCTCCGGCATTATGCTGAAAAAGACGAAGATGTTCTCCGGTGATCCCGCCCCCTTCGTTATGGAGCTGCCCGCCTACCACTGGCCGACCGTCGGCAATGTGCTCCGCTCCATGTGGGAGCGCGGCTGGAGCTTCATTAAGAAGGCTGGTACCATCATCCTGCTTTCCACTATCTTCGTGTGGTTCACCACCTACTTTGGCTGGGTCGACGGCACGTTCCAGATGCTCTCTGAGGATCAGATCGACTCTTCCATCCTTGCCCGCATCGGCAACCTGATCGCGTGGATATTCATCCCGCTCGGCTGGGGCAACTGGCAGGCGACCGTCGCCTCCATCACGGGCCTTGTCGCCAAGGAGAACATCGTCGGCACGCTCGGCATCCTCTATGGCGGCGGCGACCTGAACGTGTATCAGAACCTTGCCATGCACTTTACCGGCATCACGGGCTATTCCTTCCTTGTCTTTAATCTCCTGTGCGCCCCGTGCTTCGCGGCCATCGGCGCGATCAAGCGCGAGATGAACAACAGTAAGTGGACTTGGTTCGCTATCGGCTATCAGTGCGGCTTTGCTTATCTGATCGCCCTGATGATCAACCAGTTCGGCAACGCCTTCACCGGCAGCCTGAACGTTATCGGCCTGATCGCGGCCATCGTTGTCCTCGCCGGCATGATCTACATGCTCTTCAAGCCCTATAAGGAAGCTACCAAGCTGAGCGATAAGCATTGAGCCTGCAATCAAAGTGATACTTTTCGAAAGGAGTGATTTCCATGCTGCACTGGGTTACCGCAAACCTGTCAACGATCATCGTCTCTGCTGTTCTTCTTGCCATAATCGTTGCTATCTCCACCTACCTCATCCGGCAGAGAAAGAAGGGAAGAAGCTCCTGCGGCTGTAACTGTGCACACTGTGCGATGCACGGCCAGTGCCACAGTAAGCAGCAATAAAAGCGGGCGGGAGGCGCGCCCCCTGCGCCTCCCGCACTGCATAAAAAGACGCATCCCTGATATAGAAAAGCCTGACTTTCGGTGAAAGTCAGGCTTTTTTATCAATGGTCAGTTCTGGGGCGCGGCGTCGTGCTTCCTCTTGCGCTTGCAGCTTTTCAGGAAATCGATGAATTTCTGCTCCGTGCGCGTAAAGCTGCGCCCGCGCAGGGTGATGAGATAGATGTCGCGCTTGAGCGCGCTGCGGTCCATCTCGAAGGCGAGCAGCGTGCCGCTTGCAACTTCCTGCTCCACGGCGAGCGCGGAGAGGATCGAAACGCCCACGCCGCCGACGACCATGCGCTTGATGGCCTCGGGATCGTCCACGCGCGCAACGATATCGAGCGCATCGGGCGGAAGGGAAAGGCTCCTGAGATAATTCTGCACGCTGCGGTCCGTGCCGGAGCCTTCCTCGCGCGTTACCATCGGGCGGCTGATGAGGTCCCGGCCGTAGGTGCCGCTTTCCTGCAGCTGGCGGTAATAGGAGGTGTTTGGCGTGACAAGCACGAGCTTGTCCTCGGCGAGGGGATAATAGTCGACGGCGTTCGGCTCGCTGATCGCACCGACGAAGCCGAGCGAGATCTCGCCGTCCTTGAGCATCTGGTGCACCTGCGCGCTGTCGCCCCGGCGCAGGGAATAACGGAAGTCCTTCTCTTTTTTGAGGAAAGCCGAAAGATACTCCGGCAGAAGATACTGACCCGGCACCGTGGACGCGCCGAGCAAGAGCGTCTGCCCGGAGCGTTCGGCGGCGAAGAGCGTGCGCAGCGTGTCGCAATCGCTCAGGATGCGCTTGGCGATGGGGTAGACCTGCTCGCCGTCCGCCGTCAAACGGACGTGGCGGCGGTTGCTGCGCACGAACAGCTCCTTGCCCAGCGCCTGTTCGAGCAGACTGATGTGTGCGCTGATGGTCGACTGATTGAAGAAGAGCTCCTCGGCGGCGCGGGTGAAGCCGCCGTATTCCACTACGGCGACAAAGACTTCGAGCTGCTTGAGACTGATATCGTTCATGGGGGGGAACCGCCTTTCCAAGATGCCGATACGGCAGAAACAATCTTGCGAAAATAGTAACATAGGGGTATTTGAAATGCAAGCTTTATTATGGCTTTTTTCGATAATAAAAAATCAAGTTCGATATTAAGAGAAATGCGGCGGAGGTATTTTTCTCTCCTTGTCCACATAGGCTATGGCAGCGAAACGGAAGGAGGCGGTTACGGCATGAAGAGGAGATGGCAGGGGAGAAGATTTCCGGGGAAACGCGGCGGCAGGCGCGCCGCGCCGGGAAGACGAAAAGCGCCGCGCGCGGCGTCGGAGCGGCCGCCTCGCATGATC
>URCK01000055.1 GCA_900546295.1 uncultured Eubacteriales bacterium
TTATCCGTAGCGAGGCACATGAGAATCTCGCCGTCATAGACGATCAGACCGTGCACGCCGCTGGCAACAACGCGGTTGAAACGGGTGTTGTAGTAGGCGATCTGAGCCTTGTTCGTATAGGGGTCTACCTCGACCAGCGTAGCTGTGGGCTGGCCCATGCTGACAAAGTAGAGCTTGTCATTAAAACGGCAAACCATGCGATAGCCGGCCAGACCGTTGAAACCGGGAAGACCGGGGTAACCCACGAAAATATTGGGATAGTCCTTACGGATGTCGCTCTCGCGGAAGACGACCTCTGCTTTGAACGTCGTCTTGTTTACGGCGATGATGACGGGATCCCAGCCGGAGGAATAAGTCTCGTCGAAGGTGCCAACGCCGAACACGCTGCGCACGATCTCAGCCGCCATTTCCTTGGTATCGGTATCAGCGGGCAGCTTGCCATCTTTTACCATACCGTTAAGGGTCGTCTGTACGTTGAGGTGGTACTGATGCCATGTGGCATTGGCGCAGGTGCCAATATAAATGTAATCGCTGTCCTCGCCGCCGTCCGCCATGGACCAGGAGTAACTGTTGCTACGATCCTGATCTTTGCCGGAGAGAATAGCGTCGACCTCGCCCGCACCCAGAGTCGGGTGAGAAACCTTGTCGATCGTGTAGCCACCATTGGAGTGGATGCCCTGCTGAGTCGGTTCGTAGCTGATGTTCCCGTTGTCGTCGCGGACAACCGCGGCGAGCGCCGAAGCCGGGAGCAATCCGACTACCATGACCAGACAGAGCAGAATGCTCAATAGTCTTTTTTTCATGTCGCAATTTCCTCGCTTTCCTAAATGCAGCACATTTTTTTTGCAGCCGCGCAAAGGCCAACGGTGTGAAAACGGCGGCTGAGATCACACAATTGGCCCTGAACGGCATTTGCCAATAATACTTTAACAGATAGCGGGCAATAATTCAATAGGATTATTCGAAAATAAATCTTTTTGTCGTTTCTACATAGCGAGCTCCTCCATCCGCGGCCGATGACGCAGAGAGAAGAGGCCTTAGCGGGTACTTTATGTCAAAATGACGGATGTGTTGCACATTTCTCATATAAATGACGGAAATGAATCATTTCCTTGGCTATTCTAACGGTTGAAAAAAGCGAAAAAGGCGTTACAATAGAGCCTCGCGAAATGAGTTTGATATTTTATATATGAGTTGTGGAGGAAATGCGATGTCATATCATTATTTGCTGGATCTTGCGCTGATCCTGCTGAGCACGAAGATTTTGGGCCTCGCCGCGCAGAAGTTCCAGATGCCGCAGGTCGTGGGCGCGCTGATCGCGGGCCTCATTCTCAGCCCCGCGGGGCTTGGGCTGCTGTCGGAGACGGAGTTTACCGCGCAGCTCAGCGAGCTTGGCGTCATCGTGCTGATGTTCTCCGCCGGTATGGGCACGGACATCAACGAGCTCAAGCACAGCGGCAAGGCGGGCTTCATGGTCGCGGTTCTCGGCGTGGTCGTGCCGTTTCTCATGGGTACGGGCCTTGCCTGGGGCGCAGACGAGCTTGGCCTCATCGAGAGTACAGGCTTCATAGAGAACATCTTCATCGGCACCATCCTGACGGCGACCTCCGTGAGCATCACGGTCGAAACGCTCAAGGAGATGAAAAAGCTCGAAACGAAGGTCGGCAACACGATTCTGGCTGCCGCGCTCATCGACGATGTGCTCGGCCTCATTGCCCTCACGCTTGTGTGCAGCCTTGCCGGCGGCGATGAGAGCATCGGCATGGTGCTCCTCAAGATCGCGGGCTTCTTCGTCTTTGCCTTCGTGGTCGGCTTTGCCGCCAACCGCGTCTTCTGCTGGATGCTCCAGCGCCAGCACGGCTGGGCAAGCCACAGAAACTCCGTGTTCGCCTTCGTTCTCTGCCTTGTGATGGCCTACTGTGCCGAGGAGTTCTTCGGCGTTGCCGATATCACGGGCGCTTACGCCGCGGGCCTTGCCGTTGCCTGCACGCCCAAGGGCACCTACATCCAGACGAAGTACAACCCTCTTGGCTATCTGCTGCTCACGCCGGTGTTCTTCGCGAGCATCGGTATCAATGTGCAGATCACGGGCCTGACGGGCGGCATGGTCGTCTTCTCGATTTTGCTGCTGCTTGTTTCGATCATCTCGAAGCTCCTCGGCTGCGGCCTTGGCGCCAAGGCGTGCCAGTTCACCACGCGCGAGAGCATCCAGGTCGGCGTGGGCATGGCCTGCCGCGGCGAAGTCGCGCTGATCGTCGCCAACCGCGGCCTTTCGATGGGTGTGCTGTCGCCCGCGATGATGACGCCGGTCGTCATCACGGTCGTATGCGGCACAATCCTGACGCCGATTTTGCTCAAGCTGTCCTTCCGCGGCCATCAGGAGACGGAGCTCATGCAGAACAACATTGCCGACCGCATGGCCAAGCACCGTCAGCTCGATATCATCACGCAGCAGCTTTTGCAGCAGGATGAGCAGATGATGAAAAAGAACTGAGCGCAAAGAGAATAAGAAAAGAGCGTCTTCCCCGCCGGGGAAGACGCTCTTTTGCATATTACTCGGTCTCAAAGCCGACGATCACGCCGCCGCGCTCGGCATAGTAGCTGCAAAGCCCGCCGCACAGCCGCGTTTTGATGTCCGCGAGCGGAAAGCGCTCGCGCAGCGCGCGCTCGATGGCGATCGCCGCCTCGCTGTTCTGCGCGTGGCTGATGCGCACCTTGCCGCCGCGATAGCCGCGCTCATACATCTCCTGTACCAGCGCGCTGCGGGCCTTTTTGTCGCCGCGGCACTTCTCTATCGGCTCGATGGTGCCCTGCTCGCTCGCCACGGCGAGGATCTGGATGCCGAGAATGCCGATGGCGCCGGCGACAAGCTTGCTCACGCGCCCGTTCTGCGCAAGGTTGTGGACCGAGCGCAGGATGAAGAGAAGATGCGTTGAGGAGAGATATTCCTCTCCCGCCGCGCAGATCTCGTCGAAGGACTTGCCCTCGCGGATGAGAGAGGCGAGCTTTTCGATGAGCAGCAGCATTTCAGGGCCCGTGCTCAGCGAGTCGAAAACGTGGATCTTCACATCGGGATGGGCTTGCAGATACAGCTCGCGCGCCGCCATCGCGGACGACCACGTGCCGGATAAGCTGCCCGTGATGCACACGACGAAGATCTCGTCCGCGCCCTCAAAGGCGCTCATCCAGTTCTCCGGGCTGGGGCAGGCTGTGCCGGAGGGGCCGTTGTGCGAGGCGAGAAAGTCGAGCATTGCGGCAGTGTCGAGCTGCTCGTTGTCAACAAAGTCGCGTCCGCCGGCGCGAATGGTCATGGGGACGGACTGAAAGCAAACGCCCTCTACCGCCTTGATGTCGGCAGAGGAGTCGGCGATGATCTTAACCATGGGAACCTCCAATAGATGAGCGGCCGGAGGCGACCGCTCCGCAGTGTTTAAATATCAGAGACTACCATACAACGATTTTATAAAACTGTCAATCGGTTTTTGAAAAACTTGTTGACTTTTTCGAAAGCCATGACTAAGATATAGGAAACGCCATCTGAGAAAAGGAGAATGACCGATGGAGGCAGCAAAGCACGCGCAGCTCGCGGACTCTGTCCGCAGCTTTCATATTCCGCGCCTGAACGAGATCCCGAACGTGGGGCTGTATCTCGAGCAGGTCGTGCGCTATGTGAACCAGTCGATCGTCGATTGCGGGCTCAGCCCCATCACAGCCTCGATGGTCAGCAATTACGTCAAGCAGAGGATCATTCCCGGGCCGGAGAAGAAGGTCTACGGGGTCGAGAGCATCGCCTACCTCATCTTCGTCTCGTGCGTCAAGAGCGTTGCGGCGATGGACGATATCCGCACCCTGATCTCCATCCAGCAGGAGACCTACGATCTGCCGACGGCGTATCATTACTTCTGCGAGGAATTTGAAAATCTCATCCGCTATGTCTTCGGCGCGAGCGACCGGCTGGAGAGCGTCGGCTCGGACCAGACGGATGAGAAAAAGCTGCTGCGCTCGGCGCTTCTGAGCGTGACGCACAAGCTCTACCTCGACGCCTATCTGCGCCTGCTGCGCGAGCGCGGAGACGGGGAAAAGTAAAAAAGCGCCGATGCACCCTGCAACGGGCGCGGCGGCATAAGCGGAAAAAGGACTCAGGCCAAGAAGCCTGAGTCCTTTTTGGTATCTGTGTTACTCGCGCGGGATCATGTTCGTGCGCTCCATCACCACAACGAGAACGGGGATGAGCACGAGCTGTAAAATGATGCCGGGGAGGGCCATCGTGACCGCGCCGGAGAGAAACATTGCAAGGTTGAAGGTCGTGCTGCGAAGACCCGCGAGCAGGAACTGCACAAGTCCCCACACGAGGCGGCCTGCGAGCATCGCGGCGATGAGAGAGAAGTAGATGCGGCCGCCGCGCCCGCGGAGCTTGCGGTACAGCCAGCCCGACACCGCGCCGTAGGTCGCCATTTCAAACGCCATTGCGACGGACACCCACACCGGCGGCATACCGAAGATGGCCGAGCGCAGCAGGGGGGAGAGGAAACCGACCGCAAGCCCCCACGGCCAGCCGCACATGAAGCCGCACAGCAGCGCGGGGATGTGCATGGGACAGAGCATCGAGCCGATCTTGGGGACCTGACCGGTCAAAAACGGCAGTACCATCGCAAGCGCGAGGTAGAGCGCGGAATAGGTAAGCTTTCTCACGGCGGAGGAATTGCGGGTGGAAGTGACAGCGTTGTTCATGGTTGGATCTCCGTTTCTTTCGGCGCGCGGCGCCGTTTGTGCAGATGCGGGAATCTTACCAAAAATACACAGCGCTGTCAATCCCGCGGCCTTGCGCGAAGGGGCGAAAGATGCTATCATCAGTGTGATTTTTTTGAAAAAGGGAGCATTCTTCATGAACGACCTTTCTTTGGAGCGCATTCAAGCGCTCCTTGCGCGCATCGACCGCCTGATGGCGGAGCGAAAGCGCGTGATCGTCGCCGTCGACGGCGGCAGCGCGAGCGGAAAAACGACGCTCGGCGCGCTGCTGCAAAGCGTTTACACCTGCCCCGTCTTCCACATGGACGATTTTTTCCTCCGCCCCGAGCAGCGCACGCCGGAGCGCTTTTCAGAGCCGGGCGGCAATGTCGACCGCGAGCGCTTTTTGTCGGAGGTCCTGCTGCCGCTGCGGCAGGGGAAGACGGTCGACTACCGCCGCTTCGACTGCGCGAGCTTTACCGTCGCCCCGCCTGAAAGGATCGAGCCGGGAAGGCTCAACGTCGTCGAAGGAGCCTATGCCATGCACCCCGACCTTGCACCTTACTATGACCTCACGGTGTTTCTCGCCATTTCGCCGGAAAAACAGCGCGAGCGCATCCTCAAACGGAATGCGCCCGCGAAGGCAGAGCAGTTTTTTGCGCGCTGGATCCCCTTTGAGCAGCGCTATTTTTCAGCGCTGAGCGTGCCTGAGCGCTGCGATCTCATCCTCTCAGGTGACGATCAGACGAGCGTGCCGTAAGGCGCGATGCCGAGCATATACTCGACTGCGATGGCCACGAGCACCACGAGCAGCGAGACGATGAAGCCATGCAGCATCGGCTTTGCGCCAGACTTGCAGAGGGCGGCAAAGTTGGTGTTCAGGCCGATGGCGGCAAGCGCCGCGACCATGAGGAACTTGCTGATGCTCTTGAGCGTGGCGGCAAGAGACGCGGGGATGACGCCGAGCGAGCAGAGGATGGACATGGCAAGGAAGCCGAGGATGAACCACGGGAAGAGGGACTTCATATTGACCTTCACGCCATGCTCGCCGCTCTGCGCGGCGGCCTTTTGCTTCAGGCGGATGCTGATGGCTGCGAAGACCAGTACCGTCGGGATGATGGCGAGCGTGCGCGTCAGCTTGACCATCGTGGCAAAGTCGCCCGCGGCTTCGCTGAAGGCGTAGCCCGTCGCCACGACGCTCGACGTATCGTTGACCGCCGTACCGGCCCACAGGCCGAAAGCCGCGTCGGAAAGGCCCATCGCGCGGCCGAGCAGCGGGAAGACGACGACCATGATGGTATCAAAAAGGAACGTTGCCGACATGCCGTAGGCGATGTCCATATCCGTCGCCTCGATGACGGGGGCGACGGCGGCAATGGCGCTGCCGCCGCAGATGCCCGTGCCCGCGTTGATGAGACTGCTCGTCTTCCAGTCGAGCCCCAGCGCCTTGCCGACAAGGTAGCCGAGGCCGAAGCAGGTGGCAAGCGTGAAGAGCATGACGGTGAGCGAGAACTTGCCGACCGTGAGGACAGTCGTGATGTTCAGGCTCGCGCCGAGCAGGATGATGGCGAATTTAAGGATCTTTTTCGAGGTGAACTTGATGCCGGGCGTTGTCTTCTCATTCGGCGCATAGAATCGGTTGACGATCATGCCGATGAACATGGCGATGACCGACGCGCCGATGAGGTGCAGCCCCGCCGATTCCTCAAGCTGCTCCAAAAGCTTGGCGACCACGGCGATGACGAGCGCGATGGCGCAGCCGGGCAGCATTTTTTTCACGGTTTCGATGAATTTCATGTGATTTCTCTCTCCTCCAAAGCTTGTTGCCGTTGTATTATAGCACCGACTCATGATATAATAAAATTATAAATGAGAATATGTCGATTCTGTTTTGTTATCGATGAGGAGGGCGAGTATGGACCAGCGGCTTGAAACATTTCTGACGCTCTGCGCCACGATGAACTATCGCAAGGCGGCCGAGCGCCTGCACCTGACGCAGCCGACCGTCACCAAGCAGATCCAGGCGCTTGAAGCCCTCTACGGCGTGCGTCTTTTCACCTACGACAGCCGCAAGCTCAAGAAAACGCCGCAGGGCGAGACGCTTGAGACCTACGCCATCAGCCAGCGCTATCAGGACGAGGAACTGCGCCGCGCCCTTACCGCGCAGGAAAAGACGCGCCTTCGCATCGGCGCGACCAAATCCATCGGCGACTACATCCTGCCGCCGCAGATCAAGTGCTTTCTGTGCCAGCCGGAAAACGAACTTTTCTTCACCGTGGACAACACCGCCCACCTGCTCGCCCAGCTCGAGGGCGGGGAGCTCGACTTCGTTGTGCTCGAGGGCATTTTCGACAAGCGCCGCTACGAAAGCTTCCTGCTGCGCAACGAGCCGTATATCGGCGTGTGCGCGAAGGAACACCCCTTTTCGGGACGCGAGGTGCCGCTGCCCGAGCTCTTTTCCGAGCGGCTCATCCTGCGCGAGCCCGGCTCCGGCACGCGCAACATCTTAGAGCGAGAGCTCCAGCAGTGCGGCTATACGCCCGATGCCTTCCGCTCCAATGTCTGCATCAGCAGCTTCAAGATCATCCGAGACCTTGTGCGCGCAGGGCAGGGCGTGAGCTTTCTCTATGAGGCGGTCGTCAAGGGCGACGAGGGCATTGCCCACTTCTCCTGCCCGCCGCTCACGGGCGTACACGAGCTGAACGTCGTGTGTCTCAAGCATACGAACGCGTCCGTTCTCGCCCACCGCTTCCTTAATTTATAAAAAGAAAGAAGAGAGACGGATCGCGTCTCTCTTCTTTTTTATGTGTGCTCCAATTTGAAGACCGAGGGGAGGATCTTCCCGTCCTTACCCTCCAGCACGCCGTAGGTCGGCCTGCGTACGTCGCCGATCGAGCCGGGGTTGAGCAGCATCGGCCGTGCCGACGCGTCCACGAGCGGCACATGCGTGTGACCGAAGAGCAGAAGGTCTGCGTTTTGCTCCAGCGCGCGGTACTGCGCGCGCAGCAGCCCCGTCTTCACGCCCATCGTGTGTCCGTGCGCAATGAGCACACGGTGATCGTCTAAGATGAGCACGCGCTCGAGCGCTTCAAAGCGGCCAAAATCGCAGTTGCCCGGCACCTGCTCGAGCGGGAGGCGGGGGAAAAGCTCGTGCAGCTCCTCCGCGTCGCGCCAGCAGTCTCCAAGGTGAATGATGCCGTCCGGCTTCTCGCGCTCCACGGCGCGCGCCATATTGTCCACATTGCCGTGGGAATCGGATAATACGAGGTACTTCATCGCGCTCACAGGAACTTGTCGAGCTCACGCTCGACCTCGGGCATTTTCTTGACCTGCGGCTTGTCGATGCGATAGCCGCCGCTTATGACCATGTCAAGCGTGCGCAGCGCGCTCGGACTTTTGAGCGGGTCATCCGTGCAGACGATGAGATCGGCCTGCTTGCCGGCTTCGATGCTGCCGGTCACATCGCCGATGCCGGCAAGGCGCGCGTTCAGCTTCGTCGCGCTGTAGAGCGCGAAGGCGGGCGTCACGCCGCAGTATTTGACGAAATGGTTCAGCTCGCGCCACATATCGTAATGCGTGATGTAGGGGCAGCCCACGTCCGTGCCGAGACCGACGGGCACGCCGGAAGCAAGGTTTGCTTTTGCCAGCGCGATGATACCGTCGAAGACGATCTTGCCATTTTCCTGCTGCTCGTAGGTCGCGTGCGAGATGCTGCGGTCGAAGAGCGCATAGGGAAGGGCGGGGGAGATGGTCGAGATCTGGAAGGCGCCGCGCTCTTTGAAGAGGTCGAGCATTTCCTGTGTCGGCTGCGCGCCGTGCTCGATGGAATCCACACCGTTTTGCAGCGCAACAGTCACGCCCTCGGGGCTTTCAACGTGCGCTGCGACGAGCATACCGAGAGAGTGCGCCTTGTCGCACGCGGCCCTGACGAGCTCGGGCGGCATGCGCAGCACGCCCGGCTCGCCCACGACCTCAGCGTCCAGTACACCGCCGGTGATCATCAGCTTGATGAGGTCGGGCTTGTCCCCGGCAATCTTCTCAACGAAGGCCGCGGCCTCCGCCGCCGTGTGCGCTTCATAGGCAAGCGAGCCCGCCATGTGTCCGCCGGGAACCGAGACAGCCATGTTCGAGGCCAGCACACGCGGGGCAAGGATTTTGCCCGCCGCCGCGAGATCGCGGATGCGCGTATCGTAGTCCGCCACGCCGCCCACCGTGCGGATCGTCGTCACGCCCGAGAGCAGCTCGGTCTTGGCGTACCCCTCGCACATATTGAGGCCGACCTTATTCGTCAGCGCGCAGGAGGTGATGAGCTTTACGAGCTTTTTCGGGTCGCTTGCCTTTTTCTTCGGCTTGCCCGAAGCAGGGAGGTGGACGTGCATATTGATGAGGCCCGGCAGCACATATCTGCCGCCGAGGTCGACGGTTTCATAGCCTGCGGGGATGTGCTGCGCGTCGGTAATTTCGGCGATCTTATCGCCGTCGATGCAGACGGCCTTGCCCGTTTGCGGCTCCATGTGCTCAGAGCCGTCTAAGATCACGCAATTTGTCAGCGCATATCGCTTGTCGTTGTGGTACATCGGAGTATCCGCCTTTCTGGATTTATCGGACCTGACCGCTGCCGGTGATGATGTATTTGTAGGTGCTCAGCTCGTCGAGACCCATCGGCCCGCGCGCGTGGAGCTTCTGTGTCGAAATGCCCATCTCGCAGCCGAGGCCGAACTCGCCGCCGTCGGTAAAGCGCGTGGAGACGTTGACATACACCGCCGCGCTGTCGACCTCGTCGACAAAACGCGCCGCCGCTTCCTTGTTCTCCGTCACGATGCAGTCGCTGTGGTGCGTGGAGTGCTGCTGGACGTGCGCGATGGCGGCGTCGAGATCGTCCACGACCGCCACGGCGAGGATATAGTCGAGAAATTCAGTGTCGAAATCATGCTCCGTCGCCATCGTGCCGGGGATGATCTCCAGTGCCGCTTCGTCGAGCCGCAGCTCCACGGGGACAAGCCCCGCGGCCTTGCGCTCATCGACGAGCGCCGCTTTGAGGCGCGGCAAAAAGTCCTTTGCGACCGCACGGTGGACAAGGCAGACTTCCTCGGCATTGCAGACAGAGGGACGACTCGTCTTGGCGTTTACGATGATCTTCACCGCCATGTCAAGATCCGCGTCACGGTCGACATACACATGGCAGATGCCGGTGCCGGTCTCGATGCAGGGAACGCTCGCATTCTCCACGCAGGCGCGGATGAGACCCTTGCCGCCGCGCGGAATGAGCAGGTCAACAAGGCCGTCCGCCGTCATCAGCGCCTGCGCGCTCGCGTGCGTCGTGTCCTCAACGATGTTGACGATGTCACCGTCGCCGCCCGCGGCCTCGATGCCCGCCTTGAGCGCCGTGACGATGGCGTGGGAGGAACGGTAGGCCTCCTTGCCGCTGCGCAGCATACACACGTTGCCGCTCTTGATGCAAAGCGCCGCCGCGTCCGAGGTAACGTTCGGGCGGCTCTCATAAATGATGGCGACAAGCCCGAGCGGCACCTGCCGCTTGGTGATGGTCATGCCGTTGGGACGGACAAACTGCGCGAGCGTGCGTCCCACATGGTCGGGCAGCGCCGCGGCCTCGCGGATACCGTCGGCCATCGCGCGGATGCGCGCTTCCGTCAGCGCGAGGCGGTCGAGCATCACCTCGGAGATATGGCCGCGCGCCGCGTCGAGATCCTTGCTGTTTTCGCGCAGAATGTCGGCGCAGTTTGCCTCAAGGCTCTCTGCCATTGCGAGCAGCAGACGGTTTTTCTCCTCTGCGTCCGCGCTGCGGATGCTGCCCCAGGAGGCTTTCGTTTTCTTCAAAAGATCAATGGTCGTCATATATTAGTCCTTCTTTACGGTAAATCTTGTGCCCACGCGTTTGCCGGCGGCGACATCGTAGAGAATTTCGGGCGACTGGCCGTTGGTGATGACCATCTCGCAGCCCGCCGCCGTTGCCATCTGCGCCGCGCGCAGCTTGGTCGCCATGCCGCCCGTGCCGAGGCTCGAGCCGCTGCCGCCGCCGAGAGAGATGATGTGCTCGTCAATGATGTCCACCGTGTCGATGAGCTTGGCGTCGGGGTTTTTGCGCGGGTCGCCGTCGAAGAGCCCGTCGATGTCCGAAAGCAGGATGAGAAGATCGGCCTTTACCGTCGCCGCCACGACGGCGGAGAGGGTGTCGTTGTCGCCGATGCCAAACTCTGCGGTGGAGATCGTGTCGTTCTCGTTGATGATCGGCAGCGCGCCGAGTTCCAGAAGGCGCGCGAGCGTATTGTGGAAGTTCTCGCGCCGGCTGCCGCCCTCTTCGATGTCAGGCGCGGTGATGAGCAGCTGCGCAACCGTGTGGTTGTACTCCGTGAACAGCTTGTCGTAAATGTACATCAGCTCGCACTGGCCGACTGCGGCGGAGGCCTGCTTGGTCGGCGTGTCCTGCGGCCGCTCGCTCAGGTTAAGCTTGCCAAAGCCCATTGCAATGGCACCGGAGGAGACGAGGATGATCTCGTGTCCCATGTTCTTGAGGTCGCTCAAAACCTTGCAGAAGCGCTCCATGCGCTGGATATTCAGCCGCCCGGTGGAGTGCGCCAGCGTAGAGGTGCCGACCTTGACAACGATTCGCATGATAAAAACCCTCCGATCATAACTGCCGCGGGTAAGACCGCAGCATGAATTTGCCCCTTATTATAACGCGCCCTTTTGCATTTTGCACCCCTTTTTTTGTATTTTTTTGCGTCAACGCGCCGCAGCTGCATAAAAACGGCACGGGCGCGCTGTTCGCGTACCCGTGCCGTTTGCAATTCTTTCTTCAGAACGGTTTTTTTGCCACTTCCAGAATGACGTCCAGCATTCCCTGGATCTGCGGCGTGATGACCTTGTTTCTGTGGTAGAGCACCTGACGCCACTGGCGCATCTGGCAGTCTGCCACGGGAATGGTGGCGAGGTTATCCTTGTGGATGCTCATCTCCGTCGTATAGAGCGGCAGGACGGAGAGATACTCCGGATTCTCACGGATGAGGCGGAGGGCGAGCGTGTCGCTCTCCAGCTCGAGGAAGGGCTCCACGCTCAGATCCTGACGGGCAAGCTCGCGGTCGAACTGGTCGCGGTAGGGGTTGCCGTGGT